>NZ_CFIDRX010000070.1:0-20301 GCF_984433645.1 Marisediminitalea sp. | reverse complement strand
GATTCGGGCAAAATTCGACTGGAGCACGCGCCGTTCGACCTCTTTAAGATGCTTATCGAGCTGAATCATTTGTTCAAACCTTTGGCAACAGAACGCGGTATCGACTTTTCTGTTCCACGACTGGACTCGCTAAATCAGCAGTATTTTGTTGGTGACGTCACCCGTATCAAACAGGTGTTGATTAACTTACTTAGTAATGCAGTTAAATTTACCTCACAGGGTAGTGTGAGTCTGGAAGTGAAGCAACATGACCTCGATGAAGAATATCAGGAAATAAATGTCTCTTTCGCCGTCATTGATACGGGAATTGGCATTGAGCCTGACCAGCTCAATTCGCTGTTCGATGCCTTTTCGCAAGCTGACTCTTCAATAACACGGCGTTTTGGCGGGACCGGTTTGGGGCTAAGTATTTCGAATAAGTTGTTGTTGCTGATGGGCGCCTCACTGGAGGTAGACAGTGCGCCCGGAGAAGGTTCGCGTTTTTCATTTGAACTGACGTTACCGGTATCCAGCGCAGAGCGGAAATTGGATCACCGACAGTCAGATCGAACCGTATTTAATTTTGATGGTGGTAAACAGGTTCTGATTGCAGAAGATAATGAAATCAATCAATTGGTTGTGAAGGCTATGTTACGTAACCTTGGACTCACAAATATTGTCATGGCAAATAATGGTGCAGAAGCCGTCGAATACTGTGAGTCTAATCACGTTGATGTAATCTTTATGGACATGCAAATGCCAGAAATGGACGGACTTGAGGCTACCCGTAAAATCCGCCGTTTACCCAATCATAATCGCACGCCAATTATTGCGTTAACCGCAAATGTTTTACCAGAAGACAGTGCCGCCTGCCTTTCTGCGGGCATGAACCATTTTCTAACCAAACCCATCGATGAAGACGCGCTTAAGCAGGCGCTTGAAGGAATCGTATAGTCAGTTTACTGATATGACGGGAAGGAAAGGGAAGAGCAGTGAAGCAGGTTAAAGATGTAAGCGGTCAACGGATTGTACAAAAAATGTATTTACATCAATACGTATTGTGTAATTTTTGTATAGTAATATAGTATTTACTAAAGCGATACTCAGTTGATTTTCCCCGTTCTGCTGGTTTTTAACGTTGTTGGGCATGGACTGGCGAGAATAAAAAGAAAGGACACATATATGGGTAATTCGAAAACTAAAAACGGCGGTGGTGACTCACAACTCGCCGACACTCCGGCTAGTTCAGCACAACAAGATCTGACGCAACTACGCGATATTTTATTTGGGCAGGCTCAACAGCAACTCACTGAACGCATTGATACGGTTGAAAAGCAGCTTGCAGAACAGGTGGCTACACTCACCGACAGTATTGAAAAGGGATTTGCGACGTTGAACGCTTCGTTGCGGGAAACAGAAAAAGCGCTTTCACAGCAAATAACCCAGACAGACACCAAACAAGACGACAATTATACCCAGTTGATGAAAATAACTGATGGTCTGCAGTCGTCTCTTGAGATGGCTGAGTCTGCGGCGAAAAGTGACACCCAGTCGCTCGAAAATCACATGGTTCAGGAAATGGATAAGCTGGATGCGCAAATTGCGGCGAATATTGCGCAGCTACAAGAGAAGTTATCAAAAGTGACCAGCGAACTCAGTAACACTAAAACTGACCGCAAAACCCTCGCAGAACTGCTGGCAACAATGGCAACCAATCTGGTTACGGATAAGTCATAATTGCTATGGACAAGCAGGATGCACCACAGCACGGCGAGGATGATTCATCGAAAGTGGCTGAGGCTTCGCTAGACAAAGTCAGGCAGCTATTATTTGGTCAGGATGATCGCTATCTGGCGCCATCGGTGGACAAGCAGGTTCGTCAGTCTGTAAGCGGTGTTGTCTCAGAAGCGTTGATTGAGCGCGAGCGCAAAGACGGTTCTGTGAATAAAATTCTGGTGCCGCTGGTAGAGCGCTCAATTGATCGTTCAATTGAAGTAAACCGTGACAAAATTGTGGGTTCGCTTTACCCATTGGTGGGCTCGCTGGTGCGTAAAGCGGTGTCCGCATTCCTGGTGGATTTCGTAGAAAAGACTAACAATATCATTGAAAGCAGTTTTTCCGTGCGCGGCGCTATGTGGCGTTTTCGGGCATGGCAAGCTGGCATTCGCTATTCTGACTACGTCGCTGCGCAAATATACCAGTATAAAATCGACCAACTGCTGATCATCCATCGGGAAACCGGCACGTTACTGGTGTCTGTCGCCGCAGATGAGTCCAAAGCCCAGGATGCCGATTTACTCTCCTCCATGCTGGTGGCAATAAATGATTTTGTCGCCGATGTCATTACGCAGTCAGCTTCATCAGAATCTTCACTGCACGAGGTGAAAACTGACGCCGTCACCTTGCAAATCAAGGTCGGCCCCGAGGCCATTTTGGTGGCTGCTGTGGTCGGTAAGTTACCGCCCGATGTGCAAGTAAAATTACAAACCACGCTGGAAGAGTTTCATCATTTTTACAACCAGCCTTTGGCGGCTTACGAGGGCGACAATAGTGAGTTTCAGTCGGCGCAAGGCGTGCTTATTGACTGTTTGGTCAGTGACAAGCGCGAAGCTTATCGCAAACCTGCTGGATGGAAAAAAATCCCGGTTTGGTTGTTGCTCCTTGCGTTAGTTGGTTTTGGTTGTGTGCAGGTGTATCAAAATATTGAATTGACTTTGCTCACCAACAAGCTGCGCGATCTGGATAACCCACCGGGCATCATTGTAAACCGGGTTGCCGAAAACGACGGGCAAATACATATTTCATTGCTGAGAGACAGTGCCGCAATGTCTGCCACTGCCTGGTTGGCTGAAAAAGGGATTGATGCCAACAAAGTAACAATCAGCGAGCGCCCTTATTTATCGGTGGAACCGGCTATTGTGCAACAAAAAGCGAGCCAACTCGTTGCGGACATTCCGACGCTGGAAGTCAATTTACAATCTGACAGTTTACTGTTGTCCGGTCAGCTATCCTCACAACAATGGCTGGCGCTGAATCAGTCATTGCAAAAAATACCAGGTATTGATGCCCTGACGATTGACAGTCGCGCTTTAAAAATCAGTGCAAATCAGTCCTTAGATGTCGTGCAGCGAGAGGCGTTGATTCAACACTATCGCAATCGAATTACACAATTTGCGGTGACATTTGAGGTTGATGCATCGCAACTAAATGCCACTCAGCGCGCTTATCTGGGAGATTTAGCGCAAGATATATTGGCCTTACAAGCCATATTGTCAGATACTGGAAGCGCACCAAAGATATTGATCATTGGCAGCAGTGATCAAACGGGCGTTGCATCAAAAAACAAAGCGCTAAGCGCTGTCAGGGCAGAAGCGGTAAAACGTGCTCTGGTTGAGCAAGGTGTGCCAAGCGCTTCGTTGATTGCAACCGGTATTGGTGAGTTACCTATTGATAACCAATCAGGCAGAATGGTTTTATTCACACTGTTTCCCCAATCATTGTTGGGAGCAGAGGACGTTGAACAGTGATCCAAAAGAAAATTTGCATGCTTGGCCCCACAGGAGTGGGCAAAACAAGTCTTGTGAAGCAGTACGTCGAAGGTATTTTTTCTGAAAAATACCTTACCAGTATTGGCGTAAAAATTGACAAAAAGCAGGTCGAGCGTAACGGCTCGACGGTCCAGCTCATGCTCTGGGACATGGAAGGCATCGACCGCTATTGCGGCTTTAATCCGCGCTATCTGCGTGGCGCATCATCTTTTTTCATTATCGTTGACCAAACCCGCTATCAGTCGTTAGTGGAAGGGATTGAGGTATACCAATTAGCCAGGGAGGCCAATCCCAAGGCTCACGCCGTGCTGGTGGTTAACAAAGTGGACTTACCGGCAACCAGCCATTGGAGTCGCAGCGAGCTTGAACCCTATGAAAATCATTTCGCAAATGTATTTTATACCAGCGCTAAAACGGGTGAGTCGGTGGAAGATATGTTTGAGTTTGTTGCGTTTGGGGAGTCGTAAAGCATGGACGTATCGTTACTCAGAAAGTTAGGTGTTATTGACTGTGCGGTGCTGCAACCAGACAGCGGTAACCGCTTTCGTGTTCAGGGTGACGCACCGGTATGGTTGACTGAAATAGCTGAACCCTATGCAACAAATAGTGTGTTGATTACCGACGAGGCGAGTCCTTATTTAGCGGATTTTTTAATAGACGCTGAAGCGGTGTGGGCCGGCAAGAACGACAATTACCTGACCGCCGGTATGTGGGAAGAACAAATTAAGGACGAGGCCCTGCATTTTGATGCTACCGCCATTAAAACCGCCGAGGGCAGTGCCTATTTGATTGTCCAGAATGTTGAAAAAGCCTTTAAAAAGCAGCAGTCGGTGCTGCAAAGCGCCCGGGAAGTGTTGCTCGAACACGATGAAATTGTGGGGGAGCATGAGTACATAAAACAGCGGCTGACTCATGTATTAGCTTCTAACAAGCAGCAACTGTTGGATCCCGCACCAATACACCAGACTATTTATCACCTGGAGACTGGGGTGGTAGTCACACGGGCCGATGGCCCATTATTGTTCGAAAACGAGTCGGCAAAAATGCTGTTGTGCAGCGCCCAAAAAGAAGACACCACAGCACAAATTCACGGCATGCTAACCGAACTGAATCTGAATCAGCAGATTACGGATGATTTGGTGAAGCGAAAAACGTCCTGGCAGGGCGAATTGTTCTGGCACAATAATGCGTCAGCACCAGTGTGGTTACAGTTAACTGTTCATCCGGTTGTCGATGAAGCCAACAATCACTCTCACTGGATCTACGTATTGAGTGAAATCAGTGCATTTAAACAAAATGAAGCGGCGTTACTGCCTCAGACCAGCACGGATTCGCTGACACAATTACCCAACCGCCATTATTTTACTGTGCAGCTTCGACGCACAATTGCACAAAAAACGCCGTTTTATCTGATTTACGTGGACGTTAAGGGCTTTAAGCATATTAACAACCTGCATGGCTATAAAGCTGGTGATGAGATACTGGGCGCCGTAGCCGCCCGACTCACCAAAGCGGTCGGTGAGCTGGGTTTTGTGGCGCGCATAGCCAGCAACGAATTTGCCCTTATTCTGAATATAAAAAATAAAGCGGTGGCAAATGACAATGCGCTGATATTCGCCGAAGCGCTGCAATCCACGTTGCGACAGCCCTATGATACCAGCCTGGTGCAAGGCCTCACCCTGGACGTGTGCATAGGTTTGGTGCGTTATCCTGAACACGCTATGTCTGCCGATGAACTAATGCGAAACTGTGATTTGGCGCTGTATTACGCAAAGTACCGACTGGACAATGCAATTTGTGCGTTCAGTGATGAGCTTAAACGCCACAGTGAAGAGCGCTACAAGCTCGAAGAGTCTTTGCGCCGGGCAATCGAAAATGGTGAGCTGGAGGTGTATTTACAGCCCATTATCGATTTGAAAGCAAATCGGGTAGTGAAATGTGAAGCGCTGGCGCGTTGGCAACATGCCGATGGTGAATTTATTTCGCCTGAGGTATTTATTCCCGTGGCTGAGCAAACCGGACTTATTATTCCCTTCGGAAACTGGCTGATTGACGAGGTGTGTAAAATATTAAAGCGTTTTAAGCAGCAAGCCGTTGATGTTCGGGTCGCAATCAATGTGTCGGCACGGCAGGTGTCCGATCAGGATACTATCGACTACATCATCAGTAGTATCGAGTCCTATCAGGTCAATCCGAAGCAACTGTCGGTTGAGCTTACTGAAAGCGTGCTGGTGCACAGCTATGAAAGTGTTTCCGCGCTACTGGTGAAACTGCGTCAGTTGGGGGTGATTGTATCCATTGACGACTTTGGCACCGGATTCAGTTCGTTATCCTATCTGAAGCATTTATCTATCGATGAGCTTAAAGTCGACAAATCGTTTATTCAGGATGTGGGTATCAAAAACAACGAAGACAGCGCTATTGTCCTGGCTATTTTAGGCTTGGCGAAAAGCCTTAATCTGCAAGTTATCGCAGAAGGGGTTGAGACTGCCGATCAACATCAGTTTTTAATTGATAACAACTGCGATTGCGCGCAAGGGTTCTTATATAGCAAGCCGATGACGGTTTCTGATTTCAGCACATGGTACAAAGACTACACGTCGCAATCGTGATTGGTTGTTGGAAACGCCATGCCTCGTTGTCAGTCTGCGCTGTTAACAGGCTTATTCAGCGTCTGGTGATTTAATTATGCCAGGGGCCGACTCAATTTGCTCTGCCTCTTCTTTTACCGGCGTGGCCAGTTCTGCCAGTTGCGCTTTTAGTTCATCGCGGCGTGCTTTCAGCGCGTCTTTTTGTTCACTGTCAGCCCCGGACAGCTGCTCCTGGATAGCAGCCAGTTCCGCTTCCACGGTCATTTTGTCGCGTTGAATGGCTTCTGCTTCTTCGGCCTTGTCGAATAATATATCTTCCGGACGAGGGGCGTCAGGCTCATTGACCTGCACAATGCGTTGCCTCACCGGTATCATTACGCGGTCGTCAGGTTGTGGTCGGGAATTGACGAACGTAGGTGAAACAATTTCAATATTAGCATTATGCAAACAGTCCAACACGGCTTTGTGTAGCTTTGAACGCGCACTGATCATGCTTTTTACATCGGTAAGGAGCCCTGCGATTCGGTATGTAACAGAAAAGTCGCCTAGTGAAATAACCTGAACAAACGGCTCTTCTAATCCCGCTTCGGTGCCTGCCTGTAACAAATGCTGTTCAACTTTACTGTGGTGTATTTCGTATCCCAGGCTGAGTTCAACTGACACAATTGCCCCCGACGAACGCACCACGGTCACCGGACTGTTAATCAAAATCGTGTTGGCAAAAGCAATAAGTTCACGGGTTTCTGTCTGAATTTCGGTTTCCAAAAGTCCCATTTCGGCTACGCGCCCAGAAAAGCCGTTCACCCTTACAAAGTCGCCCAGCCGGAAAGGTTTGTTGAAACGCAACACCAAGCCGGCCATGACATTCGACACAATGGTGGTAGACGAAAACGCAATGACACCCGAGAGTAAAATACCGATTAGCGCCAGTATCTGGTTTTGAATGGCTTCGCTAAGCGGCAATGACAATACAAACGCAATGACACTGACGAAGGTAAGCAACAGCATGATAAGCTGCCGGGGTAGCCTTTGGTCACTGGTTAAGTGCGTATTGCGGCGGATCAGTACCCAGTGGAAAAACGCCAGGCCTAGGCCAATGACACATAAGGTAAGCAAAGAAGGAATGTAATCAGCCAGGTGCGCCATGTAATCAACTCAGATAATTGTTCTGGGCACACTGTATCGGGGCAAGCGAGTGAAGTAAATAGGCGAAGAGGTAGTTCGAGGAGGGAATAAAGCCGGGATATCAGAGAGATACCCCGGAATCTTACAGTGAAGCTTAGTACTCGAACATTGCCGAGATAGATTCTTCGTTGCTGATACGACGAATCGTTTCAGCCAGCATTTCAGACAATGTCAGCTGCTTAACTTTACCAATTGCGCGCATATCTGCAGCAAGAGGAATTGAGTCGGTGATAATAATTTCATCAATCACTGAATCACGTAAGTTATTTGCCGCGTTGCCTGAAAAGATAGCGTGTGTTGCATATGCATACACTTTACGAGCACCGTGCTGTTTTAACGCATCGGCGGCTTTCGCCAGGGTTCCACCTGTGTCGATCATGTCATCAACAATGATACAGTCGCGGTCCTGCACATCACCAATGATGTTCATTACCTGCGCAACGTTCGCTTTAGGACGACGCTTGTCGATAATGGCCAAATCGGTATCGTTCAACAACTTAGCTGTTGCACGCGCACGCACAACACCACCAATGTCAGGTGAAACAACAACTGGATCAACGAAATCGCGCTGGAACATGTCGTTCAACAGGATTGGCGTACCGAAGGCATTGTCTACCGGTACATCAAAGAACCCTTGAATCTGCTCAGCGTGTAAATCGATTGTGAGTACACGGTCAACGCCCACGTTAGACAGAAAATCCGCAACCACTTTTGCGGTAATGGGTACACGCGCAGAGCGAACACGACGGTCCTGACGGGCATAACCAAAATACGGGATAACGGCTGTAATACGGCCTGCAGATGCACGGCGTAGGGCGTCGATCATAACGATCAACTCCATCAGGTTATCATTGGTGGGCGCGCACGTAGACTGGATAATAAAAACGTCCGAGCCACGGACGTTTTCATGAATTTCTACTGCGATCTCGCCGTCACTAAAACGGCCGACGGTGGCGTTGCCAAGCTTGGTGTAAAGGCGATCAGCAACTTTCTGGGCTAATTCAGGAATCGCGTTACCTGCAAAGAGCTTCATGTCTGGCACAAGTGTTTCCTCGGTGCTTTGATAGTAGGAGGTGGCTGGGGTAGCTGGACTCGAACCAACGGATGGCGGGATCAAAACCCGCTGCCTTACCAACTTGGCTATACCCCATCAAATTGTTGTCGTTAGATTAGAGACACTTGTTCTAATTTTAGTAAAAGCGGCGAAGTATTCATACCTTTTGCGACGAATCCCGACCATTTTGATGGCAATTGTTGATGCACATCGCTGGCCTGTGACACTGTCTCAAATTTGGCAAAAACACACGCGCCCGTGCCAGTCATCCGCGACGGTGCGTAGTGTACCAACCACTGTAATAATTTTGCAACTTCCGGATGCGCATTACAGACAATTTGCTGGCAATCGTTATGGGTAGAATCAAATTCGTAATCCTGCCATTGCATTGGTGGGGTATCTCGCGGCAGTTCAGGATGCCCGAATACCTCAGCAGTCCCCACGTGTACGCCCGGGAACACCACTAAATACGCTTGCTCCGGGAGCCTTGTTGGATGAATATCTTCGCCCACACCACCGGCAAATGCGGTCTTTCCGCGTACAAATATCGGTACATCTGCGCCTAATGTCAGCCCCAGTTCTGCCAGCTCATCGGTGCTGAGTTTGCACTGCCAGTAATGGTTGAGCGCAACCAGTGTGGTGGCGGCATTAGATGACCCGCCACCTATACCACCACCCATAGGTAATTGTTTATCCAATAAAATATCGACGCCCTGACTAACATTACAATGGCGCTGTAGCATGCTGGCGGCGCGATAGACCAAATTATCTTCAGTATTCACCCCGGGAATTTCCGGGCTAACCGTGATGTCACCCGTTGTATTCAGACTAAAAGCCAGACGGTCCCCGGTGTCTAACATCTGAAACAGGCTTTGTAACTGATGGTAGCCATTGGGGTATCGGCCGAGAATATGAAGAAATAAATTGAGCTTGGCGGGACTGGGCCACCAGTCTGGAGTTAATTGAGTGTCCATTTATAAATTCGAATTTTAATTGAGTGATCAGGCTGTAATGGGTTGGTAAGTGTGAGCGCGTGGGGCAGCCAAACATCGTCCACCTGCTGATATCTGCTGTAACTGACTATCCAACCGGCACATTGTTGGCAGGCGGGTTTTAGCTCCGACACCAAACCGTGCTCGTCTAACTGGTAAATATCGCCGGTTTTTGGCACGCCTTTGATCCAACTGAGCAACTGATTCACCGGAATATCCCATCCTGTCATTTGATATAACAGCAGACTGGCACTGGGATCAGTGTAGATTTCGCCATCGGCCTCCAGCACGGCACCGTCACGGGTATTTTGCATGTCGACCAGCGTGATGCCCAAAAAGTTGCTTAGGCGAAATTCAAAATCAGGTTGTTGGGTCTGCCAGCGTAAATTAGCGCTTAATGACTGGTCGGGGTGTTTAATGGCCAGCTTGCCACTGATTTCCCAGGTCGAGATCTGGCGTAACTTTGACAGTTGTTCGGGTAAATCAATTTGCCCTTCTGGTTGAGGTAAACGCGCTGCACACCCACTGACTAAGACGATTAAAAAACCTACAAAAAGGTGTCGTAACACGGTCAAACCTAAAAAATCTATTAAAACGATAGTGGAACATAGAACTACCAGCACTTTCAATCATTTTGGCTTTTTCGTACAATGCCGCTCCATTGTAGCTGTTGTCGAACCTCATGACCCTGATTGCCCTCGGAATAAACCACAAAACCGCACCGGTTGAACTGCGTGAAAAAGTCGCGTTCACCCCGGATTCGCTGGTTGAGGCGTTGTCATCGTTGAAATCATTCGACGGCGTGGAAGAGTCGGTCATTGTCTCTACCTGTAACCGCACTGAGCTTTACGTCACCGCAGATAACGTTGACACCAGCCAGTTAATCGACTGGTTAGCGTCGTTTCATGGTGTCGACCGCGAACAGCTCAACGCAAATGCCTACATCTATGAACAAGTCGCTGCCATAGAACACATTATGCGTGTAGCCTGTGGACTTGATTCGCTGGTATTAGGCGAGCCGCAGATTCTGGGGCAAATAAAGCAAGCCTATAATCACGCCCGTCATTCAGGTTTAGTCAGTACTCAGTTCGACAAGTTGTTTCAGCACACATTTACCGTTGCCAAGCGGGTGCGAAGCGAAACGGAAATAGGCGCCAATGCCGTGTCTGTTGCTTATGCCGCAGTGCAGTTAGCCAAACACATATTCGCCCGCTTGCCTGAACGTTCCGTGTTACTAGTCGGCGCAGGTGAAACCATTGAGTTAGTTGCACAGCACTTAAAAGAACAAGGCGTTAAACGTCTTGCCGTTGCCAACCGTACCCTGGCCCGGGCGGAAAACCTGGCAAGTTCACTGGATGCAGAAGTGATGACGCTGAGCCAGCTACCGGAAAAGCTCCATCAGTTTGATATCGTAATCAGTTCGACTGCCAGTCAGTTACCGCTGATTGGTAAAGGCATGGTTGAGGATGCGCTAAAGCAGCGACGTAATTTGCCTATGTTTATGGTGGATTTGGCTGTCCCACGCGATATCGAGGCTCAGGTAAATGAGTTGGGCGATGCCTATTTATATACCGTGGATGATTTGCAGCACATCGTGCAGCAAAATATGGCATCACGGGAACAGGCCGCCGCCCAGGCTGCCGGGATTATTGAGCAGCAAGTCGGTAGCTTTTTGCAGTGGCAACAGTCCCGTCAGAGTGTCGATCTGGTGAAACAATACCGCGACAGAGGTAATCAGCAGCGTCAGGAATTACTCGACAAAGCGCTAAAACAAATTCAGGAAGGTCAGTCAGCAGAAGACGTTGTAGAAGAACTGGCCTATAAATTAACTAATGCATTACTTCACGCACCGACTCGCGCGCTGCGTGATGCCTCAACTCAGGCCGATCAACGCACAACCCGATGGCTGGCTAAAGCGTTTGAACTGGACAACCCTGACAACAGGTAACCGTCACACATATATCAGGAAAAGTATGAAAGAGTCCGTAGTCATTAAATTGGAAAACCTCGTAGAACGCTTCGCTGAAGTGCAGGCGCTGCTTGGTGATCCTGACACTATTAGCAACCAGGAGAAGTTCCGCGCGTTGTCTAAAGAGTTCAGTCAGTTAGAAGATGTTGTGGCGGGGTTTAATGCGTATCGTCAGGCCGAAGAGGATTTAGCGTCTGCGCAGGAAATGCTGCAGGAAGACGACGCTGAGATGCGCGAGATGGCGCAGGAAGAAATCAAGGTCGCCAAAGAAGAGATTGATCGTCTCGAATCTGAACTGCAAATTCTGTTGCTGCCGCGCGACCCGAATGATGATCACAACTGCTTCCTTGAAATCCGCGCGGGTGCAGGTGGTGACGAAGCGGCTATTTTTGCCGGTGATTTGTTCCGCATGTACAGCCGATATGCTGAAACCAAAGGCTGGCGCATTGAGTTGGTAAGTGCCAACGAAGGCGAGCACGGCGGTTTTAAAGAAGTCATTGCCAACGTTTCCGGTGACGGTGCCTATGGCGTGATGAAATTTGAATCTGGTGGTCACCGCGTGCAACGTGTGCCGGAAACGGAATCACAAGGCCGTATTCACACTTCAGCCTGCACAGTCGCAGTGTTGCCAGAGATCCCTGAATCTGAGGCAATTGAAATTAACCCGGCAGATTTGCGTGTCGATACCTTCCGTGCGTCTGGTGCGGGTGGTCAGCACGTTAACAAAACTGACTCCGCTATTCGTATTACGCACATTCCTACAGGCGTTGTGGTTGAGTGTCAGGACGAACGTTCACAGCACAAGAACCGCGCCAAGGCGATGTCGGTGTTACAGGCTCGTCTGAATCAGATCGAACAGGACAAGCGCGACGCAGAAGAAGCCTCTACTCGTCGTAACCTGGTAGGCAGTGGTGACCGTTCAGAGCGTATCCGTACCTATAATTTCCCACAAGGACGGGTAACAGACCATCGCATCAACCTGACATTGTATCGTCTTGACGAAGTCATTGAAGGTAGTCTTGGTCTGCTGCTTGAACCTATCCGTCAGGAACATCAGGCCGACCTGTTGGCTTCACTGGCAGACAACTAAGTGACAGCGGGCTCGGGTAAAACCATAGCCGATGCCGTTCAGTGGGCAACGCAATCACTCGAAGGCGGGGAATCGCCCGCTGTGGATGCCAGGGTTTTGGTTTGCCACGTTATGGATTGCCAGCAAAGCTATTTGTATACCTGGCCCGAGAAACTACTTTCCGACGCACAATTCAGTGCGTTGGCTGAGTTGGTCGAGAAGCGGCAACAGGGGTATCCGGTTGCCTATCTTACTGGCAAACGCGGCTTTTGGGATCTCGAGTTAAACTGCAATCCTTCAACGCTAATACCGCGCCCTGAAACTGAATTACTGGTTGAAACCGCGCTCGCATTGCCCCTGGCTGAAACAGCCAATGTGTGTGATTTGGGCACCGGAACTGGCGCTATAGCACTGGCTTTGGCCTCCGAACAGCCTGGCTGGACGGTAACCGGCGTTGACCGCATTCCACAAGCCATCGAACTGGCAAAAAGCAACGCAGCATTAAATGGACTAGCTGGCCTGAACTGGCTGGAGAGTCACTGGTTTAGTGCTTTGCACCCCGAACAGCATTTTGACCTGATCGTCACTAATCCTCCCTACGTAGAAAGCACCAGCCCGTATTTGCATGAAGGTGATGTGCGGTTTGAACCCCATTCGGCATTAACAGCCGGTGAAGATGGTCTGGATGATATTCGCCTTATCATTGCGCAGTCGCCAGCGTATTTATCGAATGGCGGATGGCTGCTGATTGAGCATGGTTACACGCAACATCAAGCGATAAACGCCTTGCTTCGTGAGCATGGCTTTACTCAGTGTCGTGGCGTTAAAGACCTCAATGGTCTGGACCGTATCACCATGGGTCAGTGGACTGCTTGAAACCTTGCGTGTTGATCTGCATCTATGGCAGTGGACACTTCACCCTAATGCACTATACTTCTGAATCGACGGCTTGTATAACTCTATGATATGTGGCTGAAAAAGCAGTAAGTCGGCAACCAGTTATCCCTATGACCCCAGATGGGGAATATGACACAAAAGGAATGCGTTACATGAACGATGATGATGTATTGTTTGTAGATGAAGATGATGAACCGGAACAAGGAGAGATCGGTTACTGGAAAGTACTGATTGTTGATGACGAACCTGAAGTGCATGCCGTTACACGTTTGGCCCTCAATGACTTTACCTTAAACGGCAGAGCGCTTACGTTTTTAAGCGCCTACGATGGCGAAGAAGCTCGTCGTATGTTTCGCGAACACAACGACATCGCCGTCGTATTGCTGGATGTAGTAATGGAGTCAGACGACGCCGGCCTGCGAGTGGCTGACTACATCAGAAACGATTTGGAAAATCACTTCACACGCATAATCCTGCGCACCGGCCAGCCCGGTCAGGCCCCGGAAAAAGACGTGATCATCAATTACGATATTAATGATTACAAATCCAAAACCGAACTCACCGCGCAGAAGCTGTTTACCGTGATCATTGCTGCGCTTCGTTCTTACCGGGACATTATTGTTATTGAAGAAGCCCGAGCCGGGCTGGAAAAGATAATCGATGCATCCGCAGATTTGTTTTCTTCCCGCTCACTCGAACGCTTTATGCAAGGGCTGATTCAACAGCTCGCGTCTATTTTAGGCGGCGCCAAGAACGCGGCCTACATTACCTCGGCAGTTGCAGTATCCAAACCAATAGGTACATTGGGGGATTTATATATTTTCGCAGGGAACGGCGAATACTCCGGTAAGGAAGGCGGGCGCTTGCGAGAGTCGTTGTCTGAATTTGAATACGACTTGTGCCAGCAAGCACTCCAACGCAAAGAAGTCGTCTTCGCTGACGAGCATTTGGTTGCTTACTGCAAAAGCAATGTAAACCGTGGCTCATTGCTATTTTTAACCGGTTTGCCTCGCCCGGTAAATGAAATGGATATTCAGTTAGTTCAGAAGTTTTCTGAAAACGTTCAGATAGCGTTCGACAACCTGCTCAACTCCCGAGAAGTCAGTGATACCCAAAATGAAATTGTGCAGCGACTGGGGCAGGCACTGGATGGCCGGGAACTCGACAATAACCACGTTAAACGCATAGTGGCGATGACCGAGACATTCGCATTAAAAGCCGGCATGAACGAAAGCGCATTGCAAATGTTGCTGCTTGCTGCGCCCTTACATAACATAGGGAATTCTTATGTACCGCGCTCAATACTCAACAAATCAGAGACACTCTCTGATGAAGAGTTTCATCAAATTCAGATGCATGCCGAGTTTGGCTACCAGGTCTTTAAAGACTCAAAAAGGCCTATCATTAAACTGGCTGCTCAACTGGCCAGGCATCACCATGAACGCTGGGACGGAGAAGGGTATCCGGACGGCCTGAAAGGTGAAAAAATCAGTTTGGAAAGCCGTTTAATGGCCATACTGGATACCTTTGATGCGCTGTACAATTCCCGGGTCTACAAACCTGCCTGGCCGTTGGAAAAAGTGCAGGAAACCATGCAAGAAGCGGCCGGAAAGCAGTTTGATCCGCAGTTGATGCAAATATTTATCGAAAACATCGACAAGTTCGTGGAAATTCAGCAACAATACCCCAGTCAATCTAACTAATAAAAAGGAATCGCGATGTACATGATGGCGAAACACCTGCACATGACAGCCGTTGGCATCAGTGTGCTGTTGTTTGTTTTTCGTTTTATCTATGGCCAGATGAACCCTTCATTTCTACAAAAAAAATGGGTCAAGGTCGTACCGCATATTATCGACACCGTGTTACTTGGTAGCGCAATCTGGTTATGTGTGATTTTATCTCAGTACCCAATTGTTAATAGCTGGCTGACTGCTAAGGTCATCGGCGTGATCGGTTATATATTGTTTGGTTTGCTGGCACTTAAATCAGAAACCCCGGTTAAAAAGTGGGGCGGTTTTGCCGGCGCATTGATTGTATTGGGTGTAACGGCTAAAGTCGCGATAACCAAGCAAGTCTTCTTCTTGTAATTTTTTACTCCTGACAGGACACATCATCATGACTCAAATTTCGCAGGTTACAGTGGGCAATATCACTGTCGCGAATGATAAGCCATTTGTTTTATTTGGCGGAATGAACGTACTGGAATCACGCGACCTTGCAATGCGGATTGCGGAACACTACGTTGAAGTTTGCCAAAAGCTTGATATTCCCTATGTATTTAAAGCGTCCTTCGACAAGGCAAACCGCTCGTCCATTACGTCCTTTCGTGGACCGGGTATGGAAGAAGGGCTGAAGATCTTTGAAGAAATCAAGTCGACGTTTAAAGTTCCACTCATCACCGATGTGCATGAGCCGTATCAGGCGGCACCTGTTGCCGAAGTGGTAGATGTTATTCAACTGCCGGCTTTTTTGGCTCGCCAAACTGATTTGGTCGTCGCGATGGCCAAAACGGGGGCGGTAATTAACGTGAAGAAGCCTCAGTTCCTGGCACCACATGAAATGCGTCATATCATTAAGAAGATCGGCGAAGCCGGTAATGAAAACGTGATTCTGTGTGAACGTGGTAGTTGTTATGGGTACAACAACCTGGTTGTCGATATGCTGGGTATGGATGCCATGAAAGAATACGCTCCGGTTATTTTCGATGCGACACACGCATTACAAATGCCTGGAGGCAGAGAAACGTCGGCTGATGGTCGTCGTGCGCAAGCTGCGCAGTTGGCGAGAAGTGGTATGGCTCTGGGTCTTGCCGGGTTATTTATTGAATCTCACCCGAATCCGGATGAAGCCAAGTGTGATGGTCCTTGTGCATTACCGCTTTCCAAGCTGGAAGGGTACCTGACACAAATGAAAGCGCTCGATGAGCTGGTGAAGGGCTTTGCACCACTGGATACCAGTGCAAACTAAGTAGCGTGATTTCGCGACCTGATATGCTCAGCGGCGTGTAGCCGCAGAGCATACGGCAGGTGTGAAATGTCTTTCTTATTCAGCGCGTGTGGCTGAATTCAGTGCTGATTCACCTTCATAAAGGTTAACCAACAGCGCGTTTCTACTTTATTGGGATTGTGTTGATCGGTCAGCAGGTTTTGTTGTGCCTGGGCTTTTACCGATGTTTCAATGCTTGGAGCCGGTAACTCTACGCTAATTGCGAAAGTGACAGGGGTGACAGTCGGACTTACTGTCGCAACTTCACTCGCATTAGAAAAGAATGGTACTATTAGCGCGCTTAACGCGATACTTGTTAAAATTGATTTAGTCATATTCACACCTAATTAATTTAATGGTTTTGATTGTTTCAATATTGTTAAGATTTTACAAAATTTAAAACTTTTAACCTCTTGTCTTTTAAAGAGGTTTTTTAAGTTCGGGTAAATAATAAACAGTAATTTCGGTGCTGAAAAATGAAAAAAATTGCGGGTTTTAAATTAGAAAAACTAATGGGTTTGTCACCTGCTTGTCACATTGGATAATTGCTGAATGCACCGACGTCTTCCCCCCCTGAATGCCCTGAAAGCCTTTGAGGCCGCGGCCCGGCACCTGAGTTTCACCCGAGCCGCTGACGAGTTGTTCGTTACCCAGGCCGCTGTGAGTCATCAAATAAAGGCACTTGAAGAATTCTTATCACTCAAGCTATTTATTCGCCGAAACCGCACGCTACTGCTTACTGAAGAAGGGCAGGCGTATTTTTTAGAGCTCAAAGACATCTTTAAAAATCTGCAGGATGCCACCGAACGGTTACTGGCAAGAGGCAGTAAGGGCGCTATTACGGTTGCAACACCACCGAGCTTCGCCAGTCAATGGCTGGTGCCAAGGATCAGTAAATTTAGCCTGGCCTACCCCGATATTGATGTGCGCCTCAAAGCCGTCGACTTCGACGAAGGCTTCCTGGCCGACGATATTGACGTGGCCATTTATTACGGCCGCGGACGCTGGAGTGGGATCCAGGCTGAGAAACTGCATACGGAATTCTTAACGCCGTTGTGTTCGCCCAGTTTATTTCAGGGTAGCAAGCCACTGAACTCCCTGGCTGATTTGAAGCACCATGTGTTGCTGCACGACTCCAGCCGGGCAATTTGGAAAATGTGGTTAAAACACTTTAATGTTTACGGCGTAAATGTGAATCAGGGGCCCGTCTTCAGCCATTCCATGATGGTCATGCAAGCCGCGGCGCTGGGGCAGGGTATAGCGCTTGGTAACTCGGTGCTGGCAAAACCAGAGTTAGACGCCGGTCGTCTGATCATGCCTTTTGAAGAGAAATTAGAAAGCCGTGACGCCTATTATCTGGTGTGTCACGAAGGCCAGGCTGAAATGGGGAAAATTGCCGCGTTTCGGGACTGGGTGATGAATTTAGTACAAGAAGAACAAGCTTATGTGTAACTGGTGGGTCACTGAGCCCGACAACCCGAAAGCAACATTGATATTGGCGCACGGCGCTGGAGCTGGCGCAAAATCAGATTTTATGCAGGACATGGCTGAGCAATTAGGTGAACTAAACTTACGCGTGGTGCGATTTAATTTCCCCTACATGACGCAAATTGCGGAGACAGGGAAAAAGCGGCCGCCAGATAAGATGACGAAACTGGAAGCTCACTATAAAGAGGTTATTGAACAGGCCTTCGCTAAATGGCCAAACGAGCCTCTATACATTGGTGGAAAAAGCATGGGGGGGCGGGTTGCGACACTCATTGCACAGGATACCAAAGCGGCAGGCGTTGTCGCATTGGGGTATCCATTTCATCCGCCTGGCAAGCCAGAGAAGCTGCGAACAGCGCACCTTGAGGCATTCGAAAAGCCACTGCTCGTTATACAGGGCGAAAGGGACACGTTTGGCAATCAGCAGGAAGTGAACGATTACGCACTGCCTGAGGCTGTCACAACACAATTCCTTGCCGACGGCGACCACAGTTTTAAACCCCGAAAAGCCAGTGGCCTGTCCCAGGCCGAGCATATCGCTACGGCCGCACAGTGGTGCGCGGCATTTATTCTGGAACAACAATGAAATTATCGTTAATCATTGGCGCCGTATTGGGGCTAACCGCGGTTATATTGGGCGCGTTTGGGGCGCATGGGCTTAAACATGTGCTCGATGCAGGGGCTCTCAATACCTTTGAAATCGCGGTGCGATATCAAATGTATCACGCGTTGGCTATTCTTCTGATTGGCGCATTGTCCCATGTGGCCAGTGTGACTTGGTTAAGACGTGCCGCTATAGGGTTTATTGTTGGTGTTGTGTTATTCAGTGGCAGTTTATATCTGTTGATTTTTACCGGCAAGAAATGGCTTGGGCCGATAACACCGCTGGGCGGATTATGTCTGATGGTAGGGTGGGGCTTTACGGTTATTGCGCTGACTAAAGGTGCGGATAACGGCGCGAATAAAGGAGCTTGTGACCATGAGTAGTGTATTGGCCTATTGTCGCCCTGGTTATGAGGTAGACCTGGGCAACGAACTCCTCGCACTGGCCACAGAAAAAGGCTTGTATGGCTATCCGCAATTCAAAGCGAACAGCGGCTTTGTGCAATTTGTTTTTCACCAGGATGCCGATGCCGAGTCATTTGTAAAGACGCAGCCGGTTGACCAGACGATTTTTGCCCGCCAGCTTTTTGAGGTCCTTGCTGACGTCGTCATTGAAGACAAGAGCGACCGAATTGGGCCTATTATCAGTAGTCTCACCGAATTAGCCGATGTGCCGCGCTGTGGTCTGCTGTTTGTTGAACACGCCGATACCGAGGCGGGTAAAGAGCTGGCAAAACTCTGTAAGAAGATTGCGGTCCCCATGCGGCAGGCTTTTCGCAAACAGGGCTGGCTCACCAAAGCAGAACAGACAAAGCTGCCTGCCATGCACGTGTTTTTTACCGATACAGACCGATGCTTCGTGGGCGTTAGCGACAGCAACGGCCGCAGTCCGTTTGCCAATGGTATATGTCGATTAAAATTTCCTTCACAGTCACCCAGTCGTTCTACTTTAAAGTTAGAAGAAGCCCTGTTGTTGATGCTGACTGACGAACAACGTGAAGCGATATGCCGTCCAGGCGCCCGGGCAGTGGACTTAGGCGCGTGTCCGGGAGGCTGGACATATCAGCTGGTATCGCGGGAAATGCATGTCGAGGCCGTCGACAACGGCAAAATGGCCGACCATTTGATGGCAACCGGGTTAGTCGACTACCGCCCGGAAGATGGATTTCGCTATAAGCCGCAGTTTGGTCAGGTCGAGTTATTGGTGTGCGACATGATTGAAAAACCAGACCGGGTGGCCGATCTCATGGCGTCCTGGCTTTGTAAGCGGTGGACCAATCACGCCATCTTTAATTTAAAGTTGCCGATGAAACGGCGATATGAGACCGTATACACCGCAATTCAGTCGGTCAAAGCACAACTGGCTGAACAAAAAATCCGGGCGACGATAAATGTCCGGCATCTGTACCACGACAGAGACGAAGTCACTGTTGCGGTAATTCGTGCTTTGTAAAAGATTTTTGATTATATATCATTGAGTTAGGTGGGTTCTACAAAGGAGCCGCCAGAATAGTTGCAGTCTTTTTTCAGAAAGGACTGTAAATCTGGTGGTGAAATCCTTTATAATCCCGCCGTTTTTTTATTCTGAACCTATTGAAAGTGAACTAATGGCAGACTTATCTCATTACAGAAACATTGGTATTTTCGCCCACGTAGACGCGGGTAAAACGACCACTACAGAACGTATTTTGAAACTTACCGGTAAAATCCATAAGACCGGTGAAGTGCACGACGGTGAGTCAACGACTGACTTTATGGAACAGGAAGCTGAGCGTGGTATTACTATCCAGTCTGCTGCGACCACCTGTTTCTGGAAAGATCACCGCATGAACATCATCGATACTCCAGGACACGTTGACTTCACTGTTGAAGTATATCGTTCACTGAAAGTATTGGATGGTGGTATCGGTGTTTTCTGTGGTTCAGGCGGTGTTGAGC
>NZ_CFIDRX010000069.1:0-20996 GCF_984433645.1 Marisediminitalea sp. | reverse complement strand
CGGTTTCGATACGGTCGGGCAGTACCCGGTAATCGCAACCGTGTAAGGTTTCTACGCCTTGGATTCGAATTTTGTCGCTGCCCGCGCCGGTGATTTTTGCGCCCATGCTGTTCAGGCAATTGGCTAAATCCACAATTTCCGGCTCGCGCGCTGCGTTTTCAATTACAGTTTCACCGTCGGCCAATGCAGCGGCCATCATTAGGTTCTCGGTGGCGCCAACGCTCACAATATCCATAAAGATGCGTGCGCCTTTCAGACGTCCGTCAACGCTGGCTCTAACGTAGCCTTCATCTACCTGGATGTTTGCACCCATTTTTTCCAAACCTGCCAGATGCAGGTTAACCGGGCGCGCACCAATGGCACATCCGCCGGGCAACGATACGTTTGCGGTGCCAAGTCGGGCGAGTAACGGCCCAAGTACTAAAATAGAGGCGCGCATAGTGCGAACCAGTTCGTAGCTTGCTGTGTCACTGCTCAACGTTTCTGCGTGTAGCGTAACGGTATTCTTTTCGTCTTCAACCACGCCTACGCCCAGCTCTTTAAGCAGTGCCACCGTGGTATTGATATCACGCAATGCCGGCACATTCGTGTAGCGGCAGGGCTCAGACGTCAGTAAGCTGGTCATTAACAGCGGCAAAGCGGCATTTTTTGCGCCAGAAATCACCACATCACCGGCCAGTGGCGGGCTTTTTTTAATTATTAGTTTGTCCACAACCTGTTCCTGGAGTGATTACTGAGGAAGATTAAACTGACGCTCGCGTTGCCAGTCTTTTTCGGTAAAGGTTTTAATGGAAACGGCGTGCATAGAGCCGTCTGCAATAAATGGATTAAGGGGTGCGTAAACGAATTGCTGGCGCTTTACGCGACTCATGTCGGCAAAGGCATCGCTAACGGCAATGATGTTAAAGTGCGAACCTTCACCTTTCACGTACACTTCGGCAAGGTTCAGGCTGTCTTTTAAAAGGGTTTCTATTTCTTTGATGTCCATAGACTCTATTGCGATGGTGTGGCGTTCTGCACAGGCAGAAGCGCGTCGATTTCACTGATTTTCGCTAATTTAAGCATTTTTTCAGGAAGGTTGCACAGGGTTATTTTTATCCCTTGCGCACGGCCGTCCCGAATCGCATTAATTGTCCAGGCTAACCCGGCGCTGTCCACCCGCTCAACCTTTGCAAAATCAAAGGTACAGGCGCCAGCCTGACGGTAAGTCTGCTTGTCGCTGCTGCTTAGCTGCGACCACCAGTCTTTGGTCAGGCTTTGGCGATCTAATGCGCCACTGAGGGTGATCAGGGTCCGCTCACTCACGCTTTACTGCCTTTTCCGGAAATATCATCCAGACTCTTCAGTTGCATAGGCTTTTCAATACGCTCGCGCATGATTTCGATTACTTTGTCGATACCTTCAGTACGGATGATTGGCTCGTATTGTCTGATTTCGTTCTGCAGCATGCTAATGCCTTCGGCCACCATGTCATAGGCTTTCCATTCATCGGCTTTGCCGCTCTTGCGAACTTTAAACGCAACACTGATATCCGGACGTTTGCCATCGCGGATCACGGCGCGAATGGTTGCGCTTTTATCGCCGTCAAAGTCCTGCTCAGGCGCGAATATAACTTCCTGTTCGTCATAGTAGCTCAGCGCATCTGCGTAGCTGGTGATCAGGTACTGACGAAATACGCGAATGTACTCAATCAGCTTTTCTTTGTCGGCTTTTTTAAAGTCGAAGTGCTTACCTAATACCTTAAATGCACTGTACTGATAATCAATGTAAGGGAGTAATTCTTCTTCCATGATGGTGCGCAGCAGTTCCGGATTTTCTTTTATCTGCGCTTTGGAATTTTTCATACGCTCAAAAGTACGGTTCCCGACCTGTTCAACCATGGTATAGGGATTACGCGTATCAATTTCAGCCTGCTGTGCAGCGGCGGGTAACACCATCATTAATAAGCAGGTAAAAATAACGCCTAACTTGATTTTCAACTTCACTCTCCTAACTAGATTTCTTGCGACTTACTTAACAGACCGGTTAAGTAAGTATTATTCTTCACTACTGCGGCTGAACAGAAACTGACCGATGAGTTCTTCCAGCACTAATGCCGAACTGGTGTCTTCGATATAGTCACCGTCGGCCAGATTCTCAACCCCATCAATGGTAAATCCGGGTTCAAATCCGATATATTGCTCTCCCAGCAAGCCCGAAGTCAGAATTGACGCCGAACTGGTCTCAGGAAACGCGTTGTATTCAGCCTGAATGGTCAGTTCTACAACCGGACTGTAGTCATCACTGTCCAGTTTAATACTGCTTACACGGCCAATTGTTACGCCACCGACTTTCACGGGTGAACGCACTTTTAATCCGCCAATATTGTCGAATTTGGCATACAGGGTATAAGTATCACCATCAGTTACCACTGTTTGATTGGCGACTTTTAGCGCCAGTAATAACAAGGCGGCAATGGTCATTAATACAAATACGCCGACCATTAATTCCGTTTTATATCGGTTCATTACGTTACTTTCCCCTACTCGATACCAAACATCAGGGCGGTGAGTACAAAGTCCAGCCCCAAAACTGCTAATGATGAGAACACCACGGTTTGCGTGGTGGCCTGACTGATACCTTCGGAAGTTGGTATCGAATCATAACCTTTAAATATGGCAATCCAGGTCACAACTAAGGCAAAGACGAGGCTTTTTATTACCCCATTTATGACATCTTTGTCCCAATCAACCGTTGATTGCATGATTGACCAGTAGCTGCCTGCATCGACACCTAACCAGTCGACGCCAACTAAATGGCCGCCCAAAATACCTACTGCCGAGAAGATTAGTGCCAGCATCGGCATCGACAACATCCCCGCCCAGAAACGCGGTGCTACCACTCTGCGCAGCGGATCAACCGCCATCATTTCTAAACTGCTCAACTGTTCAGTGGCTTTCATTAAGCCAATTTCAGCGGTCAGTGCAGAGCCTGCCCGACCGGCAAACAGTAACGCGGTTACTACGGGGCCCAGTTCGCGAAGTAATGACAACGCCACCATTGGACCAAGGCTGCCTTCAGCACCGTAGTCAGTCAGAATGGTATAGCCTTGCAAGGCCATAACCATGCCAATAAACAAACCTGACACAATAATAATGGCCAGCGACTGCACACCTACCACGTAAACTTGCTTAATGGTCAGTGGAATATTTTTTAAGCTGGGCGGTGCAATCAGCGCACCAAACAACATCAGGCCTGCTCGTCCTGTCGCGCTGACACGGTCAAGCGTAGTGCGCCCGATTTGACGAATCCAATTCAAACCTCTTCTCCCAACATACTTTCCTGTAACGACGGTGCCGGGTAATGGAACGGTACAGGACCATCTGCCTCACCACGCAAAAACTGTTGTACCAACTCAGAGTCGCTGTGTTTAATTTGTTCTGCAGTCCCTTCACCAATAATGCGTTTGTCTGCCAGAATGTATATGTAATCAGCGATAGTCAGTACTTCTGTTACATCGTGGGTTACCACAATACTGGTTAGGTTGAGCGCATCATTTAATTCACGAATGAGTTTAACCAGCACGCCCATAGAGATCGGGTCCTGTCCGGCAAACGGTTCGTCATACATGATGAGATCCGGGTCCAGCGCAATTGCCCTGGCTAATGCAGCACGGCGCGCCATACCACCCGACAGTTCACTGGGCATTAACTGAGCTGCACCTCGCAGTCCTACTGCTTGCAACTTCAACGATACAATAGTCGCAATAACCGACTCTGACAGTTTGGTATGCTCCCGCAACGGGAACGCCACATTATCGAACACCGACATATCGGTAAACAACGCGCCACTTTGAAACAACATGCTCATACGACGGCGGGTCTGATACAACTCGCGGCGCGACATATTCACAATCGAGTCACCATCAAACGTTATATCACCACTGTCGGGCTGCAACTGCCCGCCAATCAACTTTAATAGCGTGGTTTTGCCAATACCACTGGGGCCCATTACCGCAGTAATTTTGCCCTTTGGCACCCGCAATGAGACACCGTCATAGATAACGCGCTCTCCGCGGGAAAAGGTCATATTGTCTACGTTGACTAAATAGTCCATGCTTTTTTGAAATTCCTGTTGCTGACTGACAATGCCCAACGGGCGATTTTCAGTCCAGAGGCCACATCCCGGCCCTTTTGTGGGATTGTACGCTGTTTCGGCGTTATCCTCTAAACACAAATACGTTACAATTTATAACTAACGGGCTTTCCGCAAATTATCGTCTAAACTTGTTATACGGTCTGTATGAAAGATCCGGTTTTCTCATTCGAAATCCTCGAATCAACACAAACCGGCACAGCATACTCATAGCTTACAGTTTACCGGGAAACAAAAGTAAACCGTTAGTCTTCGAACGGCGACAGATCGCCCTACTTACGGTCTACGCCTTTCGTAATCTGTGCTGGCTACACCCGACGGTTAAGCATTAACCGGGAAATGCTGGCGATTTTCGCATTCAACTAAAGTCTATCACAGCCATTCGCAATTACATACATTCATGTAGGTATATATCGTAAATAGATGTAACAGATGGGTAAATTGTCACCACATCTTCCCATAGGACCAGTGAAAGCGAATATTTCTCCCCAGCCAAGCATAGGAATAGCGCTTTTTTTTTGCGAGAATACCCTTTTTAGCGCAATGCAGGACTTAGCGTGGTAACACAAATAGCCATTTTCCTGGTCGGACTCGGAGTACTCAGCTGGAGTGCAGACAAGTTTGTATACGGTGCGTCAGCACTGGCCAAGAACATTGGTATCTCCCCCATGATGATTGGGTTAACCATAGTGGCAATGGGTTCGTCTGCGCCAGAAATAGTGGTTTCTGCGGTCGCCTCTATGAGTGGTAACCCCAATACCGCGGTGGGCAATGCGTTAGGTTCGAACATTACCAACATAGGCCTGGTACTGGGTATCACTGCCCTGATTAAGCCGTTACTGGTGTCGTCTACCACGTTAAAGCGCGAATTCCCGGTGCTACTTGCGGTAAATATTATTGCGGTCTACTTCCTTTACGACGGTGAACTGAGTTCCCGCGAAGGTATCATTCTGATCCTGCTGTTTATTTTCGTGTTAGCCGGCATGGCGTGGATTTCCCTGCTAGTGGAAAAAGGCGACCCCCTGATGTCAGAGACATCCGATGAAATTCCCTCCGAAGTGGAAACGGGTAAAGCCGTAATGTGGATCGGCGTAGGTCTGGTATTATTGCCGCTGAGTGCACAATACATGGTGGACTCAGCCGTGTTTATAGCCCGCTACTTCGGCATAAGCGATTTAATTATTGGCTTAACCATCATTGCGTTGGGTACAAGTTTACCTGAACTGGCCGCCAGTGTGGCAGGCGTACTCAAAGGCGAAGACGACTTAGCGCTGGGCAACGTTATTGGCTCTAATATTTTTAACTTACTGGCGGTGCTGGGAATGCCCGGTCTTATTGCGCCGGGAATTCTGGACGAACAGGCCGCCAACCGCGATGCCTACGTCATGCTGGGTATGACTTTATTGCTGCTTACATTCAGCTTCAATTTCAGGGGTACCCGCCAAATTAATCGCATAGAAGCCACGCTATTAGTGCTAAGCTTTCTGGCGTATCAGTATTGGTTATTCGCATAATGACAACGACAAACGCACAATTTATTGCCTCCGGCAAACAGGTAGTGGATATCGAACTTAACGCTATCGCCGCCCTCAGCAGCAAGCTGGACGAACATTTTGCCAACGCCTGTAATTTGCTTATGCAGTGCAACGGAAAAGTCGTCGTAAGCGGGATGGGGAAATCGGGGCATATTGGCAATAAAATTGCCGCTACGCTGGCCAGTACCGGCACCCCCGCCTTCTTCATGCACCCAGGTGAAGCAAATCACGGCGACCTCGGCATGCTAGCCCCCAACGACGTACTCGTGGCCATTTCCAATTCTGGTGAAACCGGCGAGCTACTGAACCTGCTGCCCGTAGTCAAACGTATGAATGTGCCGGTCATAGCGATAACCAACCGGGCAGACAGCACGTTGGGCAAACACGCTGATGTTGTGCTGGATATTGGCGTCGAGCAGGAAGCCTGTTCACTGGGACTGGCACCGACCACCAGCACCACGGTTACCCTGGTTCTGGGCGACGCACTTGCCGTTGCATTGCTGGATGCCAAAGGCTTCACGTCCGACGACTTTGCGTTATCTCACCCCGGTGGAAGCCTGGGCAGAAAGTTGTTGCTCACCGTAGACGATATTATGCTGAAGGGCGACGAAATCCCGTTGGTAAGCGCCGAAGCGACGATCACACAAGCGTTGCTGGAAATCTCCAAAAAAGGGCTGGGACTTACCGGCATCGTTGACGACAATCGAAGCCTGCTCGGGGTGTTTACCGATGGGGATTTGCGTCGCTTACTGGATGCCAGGGTCGATATTCATACTACCCGGGTAGCCGAGGTCATGACCACCGGTTGTAAAACCTCACAAGCCGGGGAACTTGCTGTCGAAGCCTTGAATCTAATGGAAAACTACAAAATCAGTGCGTTGCTTGTTGTGAATGAACACAAACAGCCTATTGGCGCATTTAATATGCACATGCTGTTAAAAGCCGGAGTGATTTAATGAATACGGTTGATACCCTTTACGGCCCAATGGCACTTAAACAATTTAAGCAATTACGCACGTTGCGACTGCTGGTATGTGATGTAGACGGCGTGTTCTCAGACGGGCGCATCTATCTTGGCAACGACGGTGAAGAACTCAAGGCCTTCCACACCCGCGACGGCTATGGCATAAAGGCATTGATTAACGCCGGTGTTGACGTGGCTGTAATTACCGGCCGTACGTCGGCCATCGTAGCGAATCGAATGAAGTCACTCACCGTTCAGCATATTATCCAGGGCGAGGAAAACAAAACCGATGCCCTTGCTGCTCTCATGAAACAGTTAAATGTAAAACCGCAGGACGTTGCTGCCATTGGCGACGATATGCCCGACACCGGTATGTATCAGCACGCTGCCATTAAAATTGCGGTTAACGACGCGCATCCGCAAGTGAAGCAACAAGCCAACTGGATCACCACGTTACCCGGTGGATTTGGGGCAGTCAGGGAAGTCTGCGACACCATTTTACAAGCCAAAGATAAGCTGAAAGGCATTCTTGGGGCCAGCGTATGAACCGCTTGGGCCTGATCATTGCCAGTTTGTTTATACTGGCGTTGGTGTTGTATTTACCCGGCTTTTTGGAAGAGCCGCCGGTACAGGTGCTGGACGAAGACGCCCGGGCACTCACACCGACATATCAGGCAAGAAACCTGACAACCACCATTTATGACGAACAGGGTAATCGCATTCAGCAGGTTTTCTCGTCGCACATGGAGCATTATCAGTTTTTAGGCTTTGTGCTCTTCCAGGCTCCGCAATATACTATCTACCAGGAGACTAATGAGCCGCCCTGGCAAGTCGTCGCCAGTGAAGGCACATTGTACGACAACAACATGATCCAGTTAGAAAATGATGTGGTGATTGTGAGTAAAAACCCGGAAGACTTTGTGCAACGGGTAGAAACCGATTATCTGGAAATAGATCTGGACAAACAGTCCATGGTGTCAGAAGCTCATGTTGAAATCTCCGGGCCTGACTTTCTTATTCAAAGCAACGGATTAAAAGCCGACCTGCTGAATAAAACATATGAGTTAAACCAACATGTACAAACCACTTATCAGCCTGCTAACTAGCGCGACGCTGGCATTCATTGCAACCAGTGCCACTGCCGAGCAGTCGGATTTTAAAAAGCCGATTGAGCTCAAAGCCGAGTCGCAGTTCTTAGACGGAAAAAACAAAAAGTCCGTTTTTATCGACAATGTACAAATAGTTCAGGGCAGTCTGAACATTCTGGCTGACCGGGTTGAGGTAGAAGCCACCGAAGGAAAAGGAAAAGAGGTTTTTTCCGCTACCGGCAAGCCAGCGGTTTACCGCCAGAAGCTCGATGATGGTCGTACCGTAGAAGCCCGCGCGTTTGAAATTCGCTATGAAGTTAGCAGCCGCACGATTTCCCTGAACGGGCAGGCTGAACTGATTCAGAACAGCTCCGTCGTAAAAGGCGACTCCATTGTGTACAACATGGAAAAAGAGCAGCTTATGGCTAAAGGCGATGGCAGCGGCGATGGCCGGGTTACAACGGTATTCAGTACCGAAACCATTGACGCCATTAAGCAAGACAAAAAGCCCAAGAAGCCAACGCCTGACAACGACGACCAGGAAGAGCCGCGCTAATGGCTACCCTTACTGCTAAACACCTAGCTAAGTCCTATAAATCCCGTCAGGTTGTAAGGGATGTAAGTGTAGAAGTCTCTACTGGCCAGATTGTGGGTTTACTTGGCCCCAACGGTGCAGGTAAAACCACGACCTTTTACATGATTGTGGGTTTGGTACCGCTGGATAAAGGCGATATTCGCATCGGCGATATGGACCTTACACGCCATCCAATGCACGAACGGGCCCGCCACGGTATTGGCTATTTACCGCAGGAAGCGTCGATCTTCCGCAAGCTCAGCGTGTTCGACAACATCATGGCCATTTTGCAAACCCGTAAAGATTTAAATGCAGAGCAACGGCAAAATGAAGCCGATGCCCTGCTTGATGAATTCAATATTAACCATATACGTAATAGTACAGGGATGAGTTTGTCGGGTGGAGAACGCCGCCGTGTAGAGATTGCCCGGGCTCTGGCCGCTAACCCGAAGTTTATTTTACTGGATGAACCCTTTGCAGGTGTTGACCCAATTTCGGTTAATGATATAAAGAAGATCATTCAGCATTTACGCGACCGAGACATCGGTATTTTGATTACCGATCACAACGTGCGCGAAACCCTTGATGTATGTGAAAAAGCGTACATAGTGAGTCAGGGTGAACTTATTGCACAAGGCACCGCTGAACAGGTTTTGAGTAATCAAAAAGTGAAGGATGTATACCTGGGTGAGCAATTCAGGCTATAGTTAAGGTAAACATGAAAAAGCTTGATGCGTTACCCCATCCAATAACAGGGCGTTAAGAAAAGAAGTAGATGAAACCATCTTTACAACTCAAATTTAGTCAACAACTTACCATGACGCCGCAGTTGCAGCAGGCGATTAAACTGCTGCAACTTTCTACGTTGGACTTACAACAGGAAATTCAGGAAGCGCTGGACGCCAACCCGTTGCTGGAAGTTGATGAAGGCAGCGACAACGACACTATCGAAAAGAGCAATCTGGATGCCGACAACGACGTGCAGCCCAGTGCAAGTAGCGAAAGCCTGGATACCAACGAAGCATTAGAAAAAAACGAGCTGCCCGACGAATTACCCATCGACAGCACCTGGGATGAGTACTATTCAGCAGGCTCTGCGCCCGCTCCTGGCCCCGCGTCCAACGACGACGAACAAATTTTCCAGGGTGAAACCACCGACAACATTCAAGACCATTTGCTGTGGCAAATGCGCTTAACACCCTTTAGTGACGTGGATCGCGCTATTGCCATCGCCATCATCGACTCAATCGACGAATCAGGTTATTTAACAGTTAGCCTGGACGATATCCTTCAGAGCGTTAATACTGAAGATGAGATGGAAGAACTGGTTGAATTGGACGAGGTGGAATGTGTCCTTAAACGCATTCAAATGTTCGACCCGATTGGGTCAGGCTCGCGCACGCCTCAGGAATGTTTGCTGGTCCAGCTAAAACAATTCGCAGATGACACCCCCTGGCTGAACGAAGCCAAACTGCTAATCGAAGAATACGCCGACCTGCTTGGCAGCAAAGATTATCGAACCCTTATGCGTAAATCGCGTCTGAAAGAAGACGATTTGCGCGAAGCCATGCGCTTGTTACAAACACTGAACCCGCGTCCCGGCAGTGCCTTGATTACCAAAGAGCCTGAATACGTGATCCCGGATGTGTCGGTAACCAAACGCAATGGCCGTTGGGTAGTTGAACTCAACCCGGACAGTTTACCGAAGCTGAGTGTAAATCAGCAGTATGCGGCCATGAGTCGCCAGGCGAGAAACAGTTCAGATTCACAATTTATACGCTCGCACATGCAAGAAGCAAAATGGTTCATTAAGAGCCTGGAGTCGCGTAACGAAACGCTGATGAAAGTTGCTAATTGTATTGTGCAACAGCAACTTGGCTTTTTTGAGCACGGGCCGGAAATGATGAAGCCCATGGTACTGAATGACGTTGCGGAAATGGTAGACATGCACGAGTCGACCATCTCGCGTGTTACGACTCAAAAATACATGCACACACCGCGTGGTATTTTTGAGTTGAAGTACTTTTTCTCGAGCCACGTTGCCACTGAGTCAGGCGGCGAGTGTTCGTCGACTGCAATCCGTGCATTAATTAAGAAACTGGTTGCCGCAGAAAAACCCAGTAAACCGCTCAGCGATAGCAAGATTGCTCAATTGTTGGCTGATCAAGGCATTAAAGTTGCCCGGCGGACAATAGCAAAATACCGGGAATCACTTTCGATTCCACCGTCTAACCAACGCAAGAGCCTAATTTAGGCCGAAATATAAGGAAGACGAACTATGCAAATTAATCTGACTGGTCATCACGTCGAGATAACCGATTCTTTGCGTAATTATGTTGATACTAAATTCAGTAAGCTGGAGCGACACTTTGATCACATATCCAATGTACATGTGATCCTTAACGTAGAAAAATTGAATCAAAAAGCTGAAGCCACCGTTCACCTCAGTGGTGCAGAAGTGTTTGCTTCGTCTGAAGACTCCGATATGTATGCAGCAATTGATAGCATGGTAGACAAACTGGATCGCCAGGTTATCAAGCATAAGGAAAAACTCAAAAAACATTAAGTCACCAACCTTATGAATATACAAGCGTTAGTGAGCCTGGACCGCACCGAGTGTGCGGTTCAGTGCAATAGCAAGAAGCGAATTCTTGAAATCATCAGCGACATTGCTGCTCAGACAAATCCCGAAGTCGAAAAAGAAGCCGTGCTGAGCGCGCTGCTTGGCCGGGAGAAGGTGGGCAGTACGGGTATTGGCAACGGTATAGCCCTGCCCCACGGTCGCTTACCTGAATTAACCAAAGTCACGGCGGTTGTGGTTACGACTACCCCAGCTATCAACTTCGACGCCATTGACGACAAACCGGTCGATATTTTCTTTGCCATTCTGGTACCTGAAAATCAAACGGAAGGCCACTTGCAGACTTTGGCAACAATCGCAGGTAAACTCAGTCAAAAAGAGATTATTAAAGCTATCCGCGGCGCCGAGACCAAAGAAGAGGTAATCGCAGCTCTGTGTGATGGTTGATACACTGGCTAACAAGGAACCAGGCTACACATGAAACTCATCATCATCAGCGGGCGATCTGGCTCAGGTAAATCCGTCGCATTGCGCGCACTGGAAGATCTGGGCTATTACTGCGTCGACAATATTCCGGTTAACCTGCTTCCGACGCTCACCCATACCGTGGTCGACGAGTACGATCAGGTTGCGGTAAGTATAGACGTGCGTAACCTGCCTAAAGATCCTGACGAGTTGGTCGAAATCCTGGATTATCTGCCGTCGTCCTGGGCTATGACCATCGTGTATATCGACGCCAGCGACGATATATTAGTTAAACGATTCAGCGAAACCCGCCGCCTACACCCGTTAGCCAAACTCAACAAGTCACTGGCTGAAGCGATTCAGGCAGAACGCGAGCTGTTAGCGCCTGTTACCGAGCGCGCAGATTTATACATCGACACCGATAACCTGTCTATCCACCAGCTTGCAGAACTCATCCGCGAGCGTATTCTGGGTAAGAAAAGCTCGCGCCTGGTTATGGTATTCGAATCCTTTGGCTTTAAACACGGTATCCCCAAAGACGCGGATTACGTGTTTGATGCCCGATTCTTACCCAACCCGCATTGGGAGCCCGACTTAAAACACTTAACCGGACTCGATTCACCGGTAGAAGCCTTCCTGGGGTCTCAGCCGATTGTTACCAAGTTTATCTGGCAAATTCAGAATCTGCTGACCACCTGGTTACCGCACCTGGAACGCAACAACCGCAGTTATGTCACCATTGCCATTGGCTGTACTGGCGGACAACACCGCTCGGTATTTGTGGCACAATCACTGGCAAAACTCTTTAGCGATAAACACCCGGACGTACAAATCCGCCATCGGGAGCTCAATCGATAATGCGTATCGAAAAAACACTGACTATTGTAAACAAACTGGGGCTGCACGCACGCGCAGCTACGCAATTAGTGCAGTTGGCTAACCAGTTCAACGCCACCATTACCGTCAAAAAAGGCGACAACGAATGCAACGCCAACAGCGTACTGGGATTGATGATGTTAGAGAGTCATCAGGGCGAACAGGTCGATATTATTTGCGAAGGTGATCAGGCCAGGGAAGCCATGGAAGCCGTTGAAACGCTTATCGTTGGACGTTTTAACGAAGACGAATAACCGCCCTTTTTAACCAGACAATACCTTGACCATTCAGTCCACTTCTTTGTTTTAACAAGAATTTTTTATTCCAAACATGTAATTTTTTACTTCATACAACTCGACAAGTCTCTGTATCTGGGTTAACGTCGTCTAATAAAATATTTATAAAATCCAATAAATTATACGTTGTGGCTAGTCGTATACTCACGTTTTTAAAGCAGTACCTGCTTATCGACGATCAGCATCTTCTGACAACCGATGCTGATGTTTGGAAGCTGAGCGTATTGCGAATTATTCTGCTTATCGGCGTAGTATTAACGTCTACTATTGTTGCGCACTCCTCATACATGGCGTACCAACAACAACTCTACTATGTAATCTGCCTGACCTGCGGTTTCACCTTGATGCTGTGGAGCACGCTTGCCCTAAGCAAACATCAGATTCAATTTGCATCAGCCAGTTTAACCTTCATTATTATTGCAGCCGGGCTTTGCATTCTGTTTTTTACCGTGGACCTGGCGTCCTCGCGGTACGGTCTGTTGTTTTTCTTCACGCTGCCCATAATTTTGCGCCTGTTTTACGGTAATAAGGCAGCGCTGATAGGGATGCTTGTCAACATCATTCCTTTTATCATTCTGCTTAGAAATGAACCCATCGCGCCTTTGTTTGGTGTTGATATCACCTTACCAGACACGCACACTTATCTGAGCGCGCTCATCTTCTTGTTCTTTAATTTTTGTTTGCCTGTTGCCGTTATTCGCGTGATGTCGTCTCTGGAGCAACAGGCGAAATACAATCAAAAACAGAGCTTAAAACTGGAAAAATTAGTTAACCGGTATCAGGAAATTTTTAACAATGGTGGTCTGCCCTCCTTCTTTTGTGATGCTCAGGGCAATATCCTTCAGGCAAACCGAAGTGCACGCCGCTTGATAAAAACGTATTCCAGCGGTTGTACTAATTTATATCAATTGTTTGATTTAAAGACACCATTAATGCCAGGAGTAAAACAACAGGCAACTATTTTTAAGCATCCTGATTGCGTGTTTGAGATCCAACCAGCCAGCCTGGAGCACCATAAGAAACAATTGATTCACTGTTTTGACATTTCAAAGAATGCTGCGAAAGTGAAGCGGTTCGAAGATTTCAAAAAACAACAGTTTACAAAACATTATTTTGACAAACTGACAGGCCTGAAAAATCATCATTACTGGAAGCTTGCCGAAACAAACGACACACTTACCGGCCGCTACTGGGTACTGCTGAAACTCAGCAATCTTCGGGATATTAATACCCAGTACAGTTATAACAACGGCGATCAGTTATTGAGCCAAATAGCGCTACTATTAAAAAGCCAACTTCCGGGAGATGCAGGGTTATACCGTTTTCCCGGAGCCAAGTTTTTTGTCAGTATTACGGTTCCGGCAGATACCACCCCGGTGATCACGGAGTGGATAAAGTCCTTCTTACCAACACACCTTGTACATCGCAGCCTGTCAACTCAGGTATCCCTGCACTGGCATGCAGGCATTTATCCATGTCATAACAAAGCGAAACCCGGCAACGTTTTGGAAGCGTGTACAATTGCATTGAGTCAGGCGAATTATCAAAGGCCTTATGTGGTATTCGACCCCAACAGTGTCACGCAAATTCGGCTACATTCACAACATAAAGACAGGGTAAAGTTCTTAATAGACAACAATCACCTCATTCTTTATCTTCAACCACAGGTCAATCTGAATCAGGCCATTGTAGGCTACGAGGTTCTGGCCAGGCTTACTGATCCTGACAGTTCACAAGTATTACCGCCATCAGACTTCATTCCCATTGTTGAAAAATACCAATGGCATGTGTTGTTTAGCCGGAAACTACTGGAAAAGGTGCTGGCCCTGTTATCAGATTGGCCAACCGGCCTTGCGAATGTTCCCATAGCAATAAATCTATCCGGCCCGGAATTACTCGATGATGTTTTTTTCGAAAAGGTGCTTCGCTATTTTACAGAAAACCCCAGCTTGCGAGATAGTTTGAAGCTGGAGCTGACAGAGACGTCGGTATTATCCAGCCATCTGGAGACAAAACGGCGATTAAACTTACTGGCAAACGTGGGAGCAGTGATCATTATTGATGACTTTGGCACTGGTCATGCGTCACTGTCACAGCTTATTGATATGTCAGCATCTGTACTAAAAATAGACCGTGAATTTGTGAACCAAATTGAACAATCAGAGCGTCACAGGAAAATAGTCAATATCACTTTAGAACTGGCCAAAAGCCTGGCGATGGAAACTATTGCTGAAGGCGTTGAGACACCAGCACAAGCACACTTGTTGCAACAAATGGGGGTACGTATATTTCAGGGGTTCCTGTACGGCAAACCAGCCCCGGTCTCTTATTGGTCAAGCAAAAAAAGTAATCAAAAAGTGCATCAGCTTTTAACAAACTGATGCGTTGATGCAGACTTCCCTATAGTAACCTGTCGTTTTTTTTCTCCCATTCATCTCGCTCAGCGTCTCCTACTCCTAATATCATCTGATTGATTTATATAGGGGTATTGCATTGACCGTGATTAATATTTAATCTGGATATTCCGTATACTTTATAACCCTGAACAGAGCAGCCTTATGAAACGTGAAATGCAAAACTTACCTCCTGTTGATTCCTCACGCCGCAAATGGCTAAAAACTGTCGGAATTGGAGCGGGTGCCGCTGCCTTGTCAGCGTGCGTGGATTCTGGTGTGAAAGAGCTAAGTGCAGCCGGTATGCAAACCGAACACTTTCCTTCGGCCACACCAAACCTGAACGACGGTTTAATCCGTCTGTCTTCTAACGAAAATGCTTTTGGTCCATCAAAGAAAGCAGTAGAAGCCATGCAAGGTGAACTGCTGAACCTGTGCCGTTACTCAGACGCAACGGTAAATGTGCTGGTGAAAAAGATCGCGGCACAGGAAGGCGTATCCGAAGACCAGATTATTGTTACCAACGGGTCGTCTCCCATCCTGTTTGGTTATGCCGACTGGATCACGAAAAACGGCAATAAGCTGGTTACGTCCATGGCTACCTACGAGGGTGTGCCGCGCGGTGCAGAGTTTATGGGTGCCGATGTTACCTATGTGCCTCTCGACGCCAACATGGACTTCGATTTAGATGCTATTGAAGCAGCCGTCACAGACGACACCACCGCCGTCTATATTTGTAATCCAAATAACCCCACTGGCCGCGCCGTAGATGCCGCTAAACTGATGGCATTTGCTAAACGAGTGTCACAGAAAGCGCAGGTGTTCATTGACGAAGCCTATATCGAAATGTCAGATGCTTATCCGTCAAACGTGCAGTCAAAACTGGCTGCAGACGGCTACAACGTGGTGATTTGCCGTACCTTCTCGAAAATTCATGCCATGGCGGGTCAGCGTTTAGGTTATGCCATTATGCCGGCAGACCAAGCCAAGCAAATGGGCCGTATGCTGCGTATGGGTGGCGTGAATTACCTGGGCCTGGTAGCAGGTATGGCTAGCATGGAAGACCTGGAAAACCTCAATACCATGCGTAGTCGCGTGGGTACCGAGCGAGCCAAATTAACAGCAGCAGCCGAAGCCTTAGGACGTCCGTATGCGAAGAACCCTCAGGGTAACTTCATCTACATGGATACTGGCATGCCGCACGATGAATTCGCGACGAAGATGCGAGCTTTAGGTGTGAAAGTCGTTGGTCGTACCTGGCCGGGTTACGATACCTGGTCCCGTATCAGTGTAGGCACACCAGAAGAAACCGATGCCTGTGTGAATGCACTAAAAGCCGTCTACGCTTAAATTTCGGCACTTTCAGCTATTCTCATTAGTTTTTAACACCCCACAACCTGACAGGTTGATGGGGTGTTTTTAACATTCTAATTATTTTTCCAGATTACCTTCATCGAATAGTTTCGTTTTAACGAATCAAATGTCTGCGTCATACTTCTCTTCATTGAAAAGAGGAGTCCATTATGAAACCTGCAACCTGGGTGATTACCGGCCTGTTTATCGCCGCTTTTGCTATTACTTATTCGCTGACTGCCAGCACACCGCTAAGCCTGTCAATGGCTGGTGCGTTATCGCTATTCCAGCTCGGCATGTATTGGGTATTGGCTGATTTGCAATTTGCCAGTTCAACACAATAAAAAACGGCTGGCACAAGGTGCCAGCCGCTTTTGTTCGATTAGATTTAGTCAGTAACTTCAGCGCTGTCCCGCACGTTTTTTTGCACCGCGATAGCGGCAAACAAACTTAACGTATACGCCATGCCAAAGAAACCTTTCTCACTAAGTAATAAGTCCGCGTTGATTAGGCCAATCACCAGCAGTGCAATACCGGCCACGGTAGCAGCGACACACGCCACCATATAAGGCTTGGTCACCATAATGCCTGCCAGTTTGTCGCGAATACTTTTTTGCAGTGACACGACACCAAACAGCCCCAGCAGTAATACGGCAAAATAATAGCCTTTTTCGTTTAACATCATGGTGGCGTTGTATAAGCCCACCAGATATGCCAGAGAACCGGTTGCAAGTGCCACGCCTGAGGCAATACTAAACGCTTTGGTTGGTTTCATTGTGCTGTCCTTATAAAGTAATGGTTGAGCCATCGGGCTGCATGATCACAGCTTGCTCTGTCAGGCCATATTGCTGCATATAACGTTGCAGGCTGCCAAAGGTAGCGGTAGCCACTTTTCCTTTGTGGTCGTTCAGGGTAATGCCGTCTGAAAACAGGCCACCCAGTGTCAGTTTGAAACGGCTCAGATTCACAGGTTGAGGCTTAAAATACGCCTGATTATTGCTTTTTATGCGGTCCGGATTGTCGGTTTGATAAATAGCCGCCTGTAACACGTCTAAGGTAAATTCCGTACAGTTCTGGCGATAGCGATTGTGCGGATTCGCCACCACTGAATAATGCGGGTTGTGCAGGGCTTTGTGTTTACCTGATGCAATCAGTGACACTAACTTTTGCTGAATTGCCGGTGTCGGAATGATGATCCCGGCTTTCATGGCTTTCGCAGCCCAGAAGAAATCAACCGGGTAATCGACAATAATGTCGCTGCGCCCTGGTTCCTTGGCACGCTGATACAAGTTGTGGATGGCGTATCCCTGCACTACCTCGCCATTGTCCAACTGAATGTCGGAGTACACTGCTATGGCGACATGGGTAAACCTAATGCCTTTGGGCAAGTCCTTATCCGGACGCCCCTGACGGCCAATAATAAAAGCATATGCCTGTTGTTGCGCAGCATAGTGCTCAACCTGCTTTGCAAAATCAATGACCTCTTCCGGTGCGAATAACGCTTCTCCGGTAGCCTGACTACCCGCGTTAGCTGTCTGGCTAAGCAGTATCGTCAGGCTGGAAATGATAATAATCAGATAACGCATGGTATGCTCCCGTTAGTGCCTGAATTACGGCTTTACAACCGTTTGTTCAACCACTACCTCTGACGGAGGCGGGTCACGGGTAATGACTTTGGTGGTGATTACCAGCGGCTTTTTCTCTTTGTGCTGGTGACTTTGATGCAACGAATCCGCAGCCTTATCGGCGACACTGGCAACAGTGACTACGGCAGCCGCACTCACCACGACGGGTACAGCCACCACTGCACTGGCTACACTTGCGCCTACCGAAGCCCCTTCCACGCTGGCTAGCACGCTGTGTTTACTGGCTTGCGCACTGTGATCAACCGAATCATCGGCAACAACAGGACTGGCTAACATTGCGATTAATACACCTGTAACTAACTTTTTCATTGCGAGTTTCCTTGTTTGCTTGAATGCCTAATCAAACTAGCCACAAGTACAAATATTGTAAACTCACTATAAAAATGTAGTATCTTTTACCACCCTAGGTATCAATTTTTAATACTATGAGCCAAATTAAGCAACTTACCCTAACGTTAAAGCAACTGCTTCGGGAACATGATCTGACTTACCGTGACATTGCGGACGCCCTTGCATTGAGCGAAGCCAGTATTAAACGGTGTTTCTCTCAACAGAGTTTTACATTGGAAAGACTGGAGCAAATTACCGATATTATGGGCATGACACTCAGCGATGTGTTTGTATTAATGGCACAGCAGCAGCAAAAAGTGTCGCAACTTACGGAATCTCAGGAGCAACAATTATTAGAAAATCCCAAATTGTTGCTGGCTGCGGTGTGTGTGCGGGACGGCTGGCAGTTCGATGAGCTAATCGCTCACTACGATATCAGTGAGCACGAAGCAATCCAGCTATTTGCAAAGCTGGATCGTTTGCGGCTAATAGAACTGCACCCAGGCAACCGCTACCGTTTGCTTATTGCTCAGGATTTCCGGTGGATCCCCGGCGGGCCGTTGGAGCGGTTTATGGAACAGGAAGTCATGGTTAAATTTATGGCGCCGAAAAAGAACGAGCCCTGGACGTTTCGCTTTTACTTACGTGGGCGTTATTCGCAATCGTCGGTAGAGATTTTGCAGCGCCGCCTGAATCAAATAACCCGGGAAGCCGCAGAGCTAAACGAAGAGGACGCCAGGCTGCCTATTGCAGAGCGCACGCACATGGGGTTATTAATGGCAATGCGTCCCTGGGAGCCCTCTTTGTTCGAGGCCATGCGCCGCTAATCGCGGTTATTGACCTCGGCCACCAGGGCAATAATATCGTTGTGGTAATTATCGGCGACTTTGTACTCCCGGTAGCCCTTGGACACCGCATACCCCATGGTGAATTCCACACCTTCAATGCTGTAGAGACCAGCACCTTGCCTGCCGTTTTCCAGTTGCGTCACTTCCCCGGGTAACGTCAGTGTGTCGCCAACCTGCCAGGGAGCGTTTTGACATGCGCCAACAACTTTGCCGCTGCGCTCAATGTACACAGCGATGCGTTTGCCTTCGCTGCCCGCTACCACGTCGTTCAACATATCCTGAAACTGCGGCGTGCTGTCGAACACCAGGCCTATTCCGCCCAACAGCGTACTCTGCTGTTGAATCGCCGCATTGTAGATATACGTATGCTGGTTGTTGTAATACGGGCTAGGTACAAACTCTGATACACAATACTGCTGTGGTGAATTCAACGTTTTAACCCCCTGCCAATGGCTGTCTGCATGGGCCGTCTCACCGATACGAGCAGCAAAATCCGGGTTAGACGCAGCAACTATGTTGCCCTGATTGTCGTAAAGGTAGATACAGGTATAAACGGTGTAGAGGTCGTTAATGTAAACCAGAATGTCGCCTAACATTTGCTGGGCATCGTCAGATTGATGCGCTGAATCAATCATTTCAATAAACTTCGAAGTCAGTGCCCACCACCGGCAATCGTTGGCACGCTCATAGAGATTGCGATCCATAATGTCGATGGCCAGTGCCGCGTCAAAACTCAGGTCGTTAAAATGCGTGCTCAGCGCGGTACTCATTAACTGACTCACCGAATCGCTGAAAATGGTCTGCATCTGACGGCCAATTTTACGGATCTCTTCCAGAATGGGAATAAACTCGTCGGCATCACTGCGGGCTGCTGCTATGCGCCCGTTGAGCACCACCAAATCCAAATCGTCGGTGACGATTTTCGAACGTCGCTGGATCCCTTTTAATGTGGGAGAAAAACCATTCCAACGTTTGCTGTCAATCACTTCAGCTTCAGCGTCTGCAGACGTGTCTTTAACCGGCACTAACGGCAATAAAACACAACCTTGCCATCCCAGTCCCATGTATCCCTGATAACCCCGGGTTTTTGCTCTGGTCACCAGATACCGACGGTTGTCCAGCGTCAACATTTGATTATCACCATTGAGCGCCAGCGCCGTATCTCTGGCTAGCAAATGCGGCTGACTCGACACCAGTACATTCCCTTTGTTGTCCAGCAAAGCCAGAATAGCCTGATTGTTTTGCCCGAGATCGCCGAATAATGCTGCCATTTCGTCTTCTAATTTAAAGCTCAGACACAACACGCCGAGTATATGACCGCCATCTTGTTCTGGTGCCCTGATCGGCGCTAAAAATAATGACGACAGCGGTTGGTTTGGACGTAAACAGGAATACCGGCACAATTCATAGTAGGGCTCACTGCCTTTCAACACGTCGCTGATGATAGGGTCGGCCGTGTCTGTCACCGGATTTAGTGTATCCAATTGCGCTGTCACGTCCCCATTAACATCGATAAGCAGGATGTCATCGTACACCGTGTATTTGGCTGCGTATTCCTGTAGTCGCGCCTGTATCTCACTTCGCTCATAGTCACTGCGGGAAGGCTGCGAAAGATAGTTTGTTAAATCAACATCGGTGGCCAGGAAGCCCACATCCGCTGTACGCTCGAACAAATTTCGATTGGGAATATCGACGATCACCTGGGCAATTGCAGCGTTTCTGCGATGTTGCTGTAGCAATTGTTCCGACAGCAGGTTTTCAATCAGCACCGCCTGAAGTTCTGCAAACTCCGCTTTTGTCTCAAGCATGTTCACCAATAAGCTTTGAGGTACGTTCAAGCTGTTGATTTTGCCAATCAGTGCGACTTTATCCCACCAGGTATTCAAACTCCCCAAATTGACCTGGTGCTGATT
>NZ_CFIDRX010000068.1:0-21370 GCF_984433645.1 Marisediminitalea sp. | reverse complement strand
TTGGTACTGTTCAGGAATGGGATTTTTTCTTTGCGGTAGAGGTTTTCAACTTCCCGCAATTCCATTCTGCATTGTTGCAATGACGCATACCGACTGTTTGCGCGGCGCTCAGAGCGGATCTGGTGGAGCCTCGCAGGCTCGATGGTCAGGCCGAATAATTTTTGTTTAAAGCGCCGCAGTACGGTGGGCAACTTCAGCATGTCTCCCATATCGTCTTCAGTAAACGGATAGTTGGCAGCTTTGATGCCGTATTGCAATGCCAAATAGAGGCTCGTTGGGGTTTTACCCGAGCGGGAGACGCCGACCAAAATAATGTCCGCTTCGTGGTAATCCTTCAGATTTGACCCATCGTCATTTGCCAGTGCGTAGTTAACCGCTTCGATGCGAATGTCATAGGTTTTTTCGTGAATACTGTGGGTGCGATGTTTCTCTGGTTTTGAAGGCACGCCAATGACTTTTTCCAGCGGCGCCACAAATTGGTCGAGGAAATTGTAGTTAATACCGACCGAACGGGATATTATTCGACGAATATCAGTGTTTACTACTGTATAAAAAACGAGCGGCCTTTCGCCGCTATCTTGAAAACTTTCAGAAATTTTTTCAATTACGCCGTAAGCCTGTTCTTCAGTTTCAACAAAAGGAATTGTCTTATGATTGAATTCTGTCGGGAAAAGTGACAGTAAAGCGTGGCCAAACACCTCTGCAGTGATGGCTGTGCCGTCTGAGATATAAAATGCGGTGCGCACAACAACTCCTTAACTTTGTCGTAAATTTATTACGAAATGAAATAAAATTTTACTTTTTTATAATCGGCATTTTAGAATTTCCCTATGGAAAAGCCAGCCTGAATTAATTTCAATGGTGGTTTAACCTCTACCCTACAAGTTCACATTTAAGTGAGCGTAAAGAAAAAGTGACAAGCTGGAGGCTGTAAAGTGCAAGAATACGTACTTTGGTATCAAGAGTTAGGCATGCACGATGTTAATCGTGTTGGCGGTAAAAATGCTTCGCTCGGTGAGATGATTTCAAACCTGGCCAACGCAGGCGTACAAGTGCCTGGTGGATTTGCAACAACAGCCTATGCATTTAATGAATTTCTAGAGCAAAGTGGTCTGGAAGCGAAAATTCATGAAGTGTTAGATGCGTTGGACGTCGATGACGTAACCGCGTTGGCTGAAGCGGGCAAAAACATCCGCCAGTGGATCATCGACACACCTTTCCAGCCTGCGCTGGAGGATGCAATTAAAACCGCGTTTGCTGAGCTTCAGGGCGATGCAGGTGACGAAGCATCATTTGCGGTACGTTCTTCTGCGACGGCTGAAGACATGCCTGATGCATCGTTCGCAGGGCAGCAGGAAACCTTCCTTAATGTGAAAGGCTACGACGCTGTTATCGTTGCAGTGAAGCACGTGTTTGCGTCGCTGTTTAACGACCGGGCTATTTCTTATCGTGTTCACCAGGGTTACGACCACAAGGGCGTGGCTTTGTCGGCTGGTGTCCAACGTATGGTGCGTAGTGACATCGCTTCTTCAGGCGTTATGTTCACAATCGACACCGAATCAGGCTTCGAAGATGTGGTGTTTATTACCAGTTCTTACGGATTGGGTGAAATGGTTGTACAAGGGGCAGTTAACCCTGACGAGTTTTACGTGCATAAACCTACTCTGGACAATGGTAAGCCAGCAATTGTGCGCCGTAACCTGGGCAGCAAACTGACCAAGATGATTTATTCTGAGGATCAGGACCACGGTAAGCAAGTGACTATCGTGGATATTGAGCCCGCACAGAGCAAGACTTTCTCGTTGACTGACGACGAAGTGATGGCACTGGCAAAGCAGGCGCAAATCATCGAAAAGCACTACAAGCGTCCAATGGACATTGAGTGGGCTAAAGACGGCGTAGATGGCCAGCTTTACATAGTACAGGCGCGTCCTGAAACGGTACGCAGTCGAGAAGACGCACAAACCATTGAGCGTTTCCAATTGAAAGGCAGTGCAGGCATCGTCTGTGAAGGCCGCGCGATTGGTCACAAGATTGGTGCTGGTGAGGCCAAAGTGCTTGGTTCCATTGAAGAGATGGACAAAATTATGCCCGGCGATGTGCTGGTAACCGACATGACCGACCCGGACTGGGAGCCGATCATGAAGAAGGCGTCTGCCATTGTTACTAACCGAGGCGGCCGTACTTGTCACGCGGCAATCATTGCACGTGAGCTAGGCATCCCTGCGGTGGTTGGCTGTGGAAATGCAACCGATTCTATCGAGACTGGTGACAAGATCACTGTGTCGTGTGCAGAAGGTGACACAGGTTATATCTACAATCAGGAACTGGAATTCGACGTTACGACCTCACGCATCGATGCTATGCCTGATTTGGCACTGAAAGTCATGATGAACGTGGGTAACCCTGATCGCGCATTCGATTTCGCGCGTCTGCCTCACAAAGGCGTGGGTCTTGCGCGTTTGGAATTCATTATAAACCGTATGATTGGCGTGCATCCGAAGGCATTGCTGAACTTCGACTCGCAGCCGGAAGAACTGAAAGAAGAAATCAGCGACATGATCGCTGGATACGAGTCACCGAAAGAGTATTACATCACCAAGCTGGTTGAAGGCATCTCTACTATCGGTGCGGCCTTCTCGCCAGAGAAAGTGATTGTGCGTATGTCAGACTTTAAGTCTAACGAGTACTTCAACCTGGTTGGTGGCTATCAGTACGAGCCAGACGAAGAAAACCCAATGCTGGGCTTCCGAGGCGCAAGTCGCTACATTTCTGAGGACTTCCGTGATTGTTTCGCCCTTGAGTGTGAGGCTATCAAGCGGGTACGTAACGAAATGGGCCTGACTAACGTGGAAATTATGATCCCATTTGTACGTACACTGGAAGAAGGTCAGCAGGTTATCGAACTGCTTGCAGAGCAAGGCTTGGTGAAAGGTGAAAACGGCCTGCGCATCATTATGATGTGTGAGTTACCGTCTAACGCACTGCTTGCTGACAAGTTCCTCGACATCTTCGACGGCTTCTCAATTGGCTCTAACGACCTGACACAGTTAACTCTGGGTCTGGACCGTGATTCTGGCTTAATCGCTCACTTGTTCGACGAGCGTAACGAAGCGGTAAAAGCGCTGTTGTCGATGGCTATCCAAGCTGCCAAGAAACGCGGTAAGTACGTAGGTATCTGTGGTCAGGGACCTTCAGACCACGAAGACTTCGCTGCCTGGTTAGTAGAAGAGGGCATCGATTCAGTATCACTTAACCCGGATACGGTGGTTGAAACCTGGTTGTACCTTGCTGAACAACACGGTGACAAGGCGTAAGTCTCAATCCACAGAGCAACACGCAAAGTAATCGCTCAAGCGGTTACCCAATCACAAAAGCCCATTCGGTAAACGCATGGGCTTTTTTATTACTGCATAGGCGGGTTAGCTGCACTTGCCGCTAATTAAAACCAATCGCAAAAAGTAAAACCAGACCACGTTGCAGCGTGCCAGTCTTGATGTGGTGTTTATTCGTTTGAGTGGATAGACGAAATGAACAGGGGCATTGCGCCTGCTGTCCACACGAAGACAACAGGCAATCTGAATTGGGGGAAACTTAACAGTCGCTGTCTAACACCGTTATTGTCGGGTTCGAACCGGCTGACTGGGCTTCAGTATAGATAACCTTGCAGTTTTCTGTTGAGCCGACACCACTTGGCAGAATAGCAAACTGATCAGTTTGCGTTACGGCCTGTGGTGCTGAATCGGTGGAAACGGCAATTCGAAAATCGGTGCCATTTCCGCTGCCACTGCCGTCAATGTCAGCCCATGCACTCAGATTGGTTACCACATCACGAATGGCAGGGTAGCCGTACACAGTGTAAATAGTACTGCCGTTAATAACCAGATTTTCACTGGCTGAGCGCTGCTCTCCTGCGACTGCTGACTTAGCAAAAATAAGACGGGCGCCGCCATCCAGCGCCGCTTTTACGCCTTGCAGTGTCGCCTTACGGGCATCACCCTGAAAATCTATAAAGCGCGGGGCTGCAGTTACTGAAAGAATACCGAGAATGACAATGACAATGATCAGCTCAATGAGCGTAAAGCCTTGTTGTTTCATGTTTAACCTCTAAAACAATGAGTACGTCTAAACGAAAACCCCATTTAATAGTAACAGCAAAATAATTGCTACCAGTCAGCTATTATCCTTTGGGCTAGTTTTAGTCGTGCCAACGCATACCTTAAGTAATTAATTTTACTAAAGTATTAGAATTAGCGTTATCGGTAGCGCCGTAACTGAGTGCTGCTAAGTTATATTGGGTAACGGAAGACGTAAACCTCGAATTAACTTCTGTTACGGGCTTTGCGAAGACGACGACCTAACAAAAACTTGTCCAGGCGTCTGGCTGATGTGCTCATTTGATTCTGAAAAAAACGGAGCCAGCTTCTGGCACGAGGCCAATCGTAGCTCAATAAAATAAGCCCACCGATGACGAGCAGTATAGAACCGGGTAATAAGGTTAATACAATACCACCCAGGAACAACAATGCTCCCACGCTTAATCGAATCACTTTAACCATACATTACTCCTCTTTCTACACCTGCTAGTTTAACTTAATTGCCGAATAATCCTATTTTTTATATGTAAAAAAATGTAATGGCACGACACAGGGCAAGGTGCAGAGCAAATAAAATCGTCTCAGGCATTAACGGCAGACGGGGGAACGAGACCTTCTGCATTTGGATAGAGTGTTTTCCCGGCTAGGATATGTTGTTTGATTTTTTCTTCAGGTAAGGGTTTGGCAAATAAATAACCCTGGGCTATGACACAGCCCATTTCATGGAGCAATCTGGCTTGAGACAGGGTTTCCACACCCTCCGCTACCATTTTACAGCCAAATGATTGGGATAGTGTTATGGCCGACGCGACAATGGCTTTGTGGCCTGTATTGGTTTCAATATCCATCACGAAAGCCCGGTCGATTTTCAGTACATCAACGTTCAGGTGGGCCAGGTAAGACAGCGAACTCATGCCAGTACCAAAATCGTCAATGGCTAACACAATTCCGAGTGCTTTAATGTTTTCCAACGCAGCTTTAATGTACTTAATATTCAGACAGGTTTCATTTTCTGTCAGCTCAATTTCGATTAAATGGGGTGATACCTGATTTTCATTTAATTTATTCTGAATATAGGTGATCAGCCCCGGATCAAGCAGATTGTAGGGCGACAGGTTGACGGCTATTGGGACTTCAATGCCTTGCTGCTGCCAACTCGCCGCTTGCGTAATGGCCTCGGCAAGAATGTAGCGTCCGAATTCCTGTACTTTTCCGCTGTCTTCAATCAGATCAATAAATTGCCCGGGCATCAGTAATCCCAAACGAGGGTGTTCCCAACGACATAATCCCTCTACACCTATGATGTTGCCGGATGCAAGATCAACTTTTGCCTGATAATGCATGATGATTTGCCTTTCTTGCATGGCATCACTGAGCTCTGCTCGCAGCTGTAAATTGTGTTTGTAGTCAGCAATTTTCCTGTCATCGTATACCTGCCAGCCATTGCGTTGTTCTTTAGCTTTGTACATCGCAGTATCTGCACAAACGATGAGTGCTTCGGGCTCCTGGGCATGCGTGGGGTAGTGAGCAATACCTATACTGGCACCGGTATTCACAGCTAAACCATTGATCATTATTGGCGTGTCACATGCGTTGACCATGTCCTGGGCTAAGTCTTCAGCACCGTCGATACTGATATCAGGTGCCCAGATAATAAACTCGTCACCGCCTATGCGAATTAGCTCCGCTGGTGAAACCACCACCTTTAATAATCTGGCTGCGACTTCTTTAAGAAGCGTGTCGCCAGCAGAATGGCCAAATGAATCGTTTACCTCTTTGAATTTATCCAGATCAATGACAAACAAACAGCCTTGCGCCACTGCTTTTGCCGAGTCGGTATTCGGCAGGGCAGCGCTCAACGTATCCATTAAATACAGGCGGTTGGGTAAGCCGGTGAGCGCATCATGGGTGGCGATGGTTGCTAGCGCATCATTGATTTCCTGAGCGCGTTTGGCAATAAGGGAAGATAGCGTAAGCGCAAGCCAAACCGCTATCCAGAACACTAATACAGACGTGATCAGCAGCCTTTTAGCAACAAATGACAGCGTCAGGTCAAGTGCGGTGGTTTCCTGAGCGAAGGTTACAGTGTGCTGCTCTCCGACATGTTGCTGCCATAAAAAGTTGCGATTATTCACTGTCACTAAGTGTGAGTCGTCTATTGGACGACTGATGGCGGTGAGTAATTGTTTTTGTTCAGTTTTAGAAAGGCGATGGCCTCGTTGCCAGGCTTCCGTCTCGCGGGTTATGTGGAATAACCTGGGCGTATCATCGTTGGGATCAGACAACAGGTTTACCAGTGAGCCAGCCTGGTCAGCGATTTTTCCTTCATGCATATCCAGCTCACTGCTTAACAGGCGAGCCAGTTTTTGCATGGCGGTTAGTTCGGTCTGTAAACTGACGTCAGCGGTGAGCCGGTAAGAGACCGTAACGTAAATCGCAGAAATCAGTACCGATACGGCCAGGCAGGCAACGATCAACCGTGGCCTGACAGAAGTATCGCGTTTGATATGCGTTATCGGTTGTGCTGGCAAGAAGAGTACCTGCTAGGGGTTATTGTTTGCGCGTGCTAATCCCTGCAATGTGATATACCGGACACCATCCTGATGCCAGTGAAATTAGGTTCAGAATACCGAAAATACCAAGTAGTACTTCTATGAACACATCATCGATGATGTCGCCATTGAATAGGGCAAAAGCAGTGACGCCAATACCAATCAGGCCGCGTAAAGAACGATCCAAAATGTTGAGGTTAGACTCAATCGCCATATCTTATCTCACTATCGTTATTATTATCTTGTATGAAAATAGCGTTGAAACTAGAATTTTGCAAGAGATAGTGCTTTTCTCTGAATTTGCTTTAAATTTTAAAATCAATGATTTATGAAAATAAGCTGTGTTTGTCGATAAGCAGTTTCTATAGATTTTTCTCGGTTTATCAATCTATTCAACTTCCGTAGAAAATACCTGTGTTAACGGTGGAGCCAGACCGACAGGCTAGGTATACTTAGCGACCAAACTATTGACGAGAGCGTTGCCTTGAACTTACCTGTTGTACCCATCGAGTCTTCTGTTTCCGATGTTTATCGGCGTTATCTTCTAAGTCTGGAAAAATCGGCATTCGCTGGTGATATTGAATACAGCTACGGCAGCCGTTTGGCGGTTGCTACTGACAATTCTGTATATCAAAAACTACCCCAGGCCGTGGTGTTACCAAAAGGCATTAATGATCTACAGATCATCGGTGAATTAGCTAATCAGCACCCAGAGGTAAAATTCAGTGCGCGCGGAGGCGGTACCGGTACCAACGGTCAGAGCCTGACAGATGGCATTGTGGTTGATATGTCGCGCCACATGAACAAAATCCTCGAAATCAATCCGCAGGAAGGCTGGGTCCGGGTACAGTCTGGCGTTGTTAAAGATGCACTTAACGATGCGCTTCGACCTTATGGTTATTTTTTCTCTCCGGACTTATCTACCAGTAACCGTGCCACCATGGGCGGTATGATCAGCACTGACGCATCGGGGCAGGGCTCACTGGTGTACGGTAAAACCAGTGATCACGTATTGGGACTGACCAGCGTGCTGGCAAATGGCGAAATTCTGCAAACATCGCCAATCAGTATTGAGGACGCTGAGAAAATGGCGACGCGCAGCGATACTTACGGCCGCATTCTGCGACAAGTATTAAGTACCTGCCGCGGTAAGCGCAATGAGATCCTCGAGAAATTCCCTCGGATGAATCGCTTCTTAACCGGCTACGATCTTGAACACGCCTATGATGAAGAGCAGTCACTGATTGACGTGAGCCGCCTCATTACCGGGTCTGAGGGGTCGCTGGTGTTTGTGGCAGAAGCGAAGCTGTCGCTGACGCCAATTTCCAAACACACCGCCCTTGTCAATATTAAGTACGACAGCTTTGAATCGGCGTTACGTCATGCGCCGCGAATGATTGCTGCTCAGGCAACATCAGTAGAGACCGTTGACAGCAAAGTGCTAAACCTGGCGCGCACAGATATTATCTGGCATTCCATTTCTGACTTGATTCAGGATGTACCGGGTAAGGATATGCAAGGCCTGAACATGGTCGAATATAACAGTAACGATCTGGATGAAATTAAAGCCCGGATTGCTCGCCTTGAAGAAGAACTGTCGGCCGCTGCGGCTACTGGCGAGTATGGCGTTATCGGTTATCAGCTGACCTACGACCGTGCTGATATTAATAAAATCTACGCCATGCGGAAAAAATCGGTGGGCCTGTTGGGCAACACCAAAGGCAGCCAAAAACCCATCGCTTTTGCCGAAGATACCGGCGTTCCGCCGGAAAACCTGGCTGACTTCATTATGGAGTTCCGCGCGTTGTTGGACAGCCATGGCTTAAAGTATGGCATGTTTGGTCATGTTGATGCCGGTGTATTGCACGTAAGACCTGCATTGGACCTGTGTGATCCGGAACAAGAAAAACTGATGCACCAAATCTCCGATGAAGTGGTCGCGTTAGTGGCAAAACACGGCGGTTTGATGTGGGGTGAGCATGGTAAAGGATTCCGCAGCGAATATGGGCCGGCATTTTTTGGCGAGTCGTTGTTTACCGAATTAAGACGAATTAAAACAGCGTTTGACCCATCGAACAAAATGAATCCGGGCAAAATCTGTACGCCATTAGATAGCACTGATGAATTAGTACGTGTGAGCGATCCGAAGCGCGCAACACTCGACAGAACTATTCCTGTTGCGTTTAAAGACGCATTTAAACCCGCCATGGAGTGTAACGGCAACGGGTTGTGCTTTAACTATGACACGACATCCCCTATGTGTCCGTCCAGTAAAATTACCAAAGACCGTCGCCATAGTCCGAAAGGGAGAGCAGGCCTTATTCGTGAGTGGGTGCGGTTACTGGCTAACCAAGGCGTCGATACAACCAAACTCTCGGCTGAGCAGTTTAAAACCAGCTGGTGGACGCGATTTAAGAATACCCGCGCGCAACACAACGATTTTTCGCATGAAGTGTTTGAAGCCATGAGCGGTTGCCTGGCTTGTAAATCCTGTTCAAATCAATGTCCGATTAAAGTGGATGTACCCGCATTCCGCTCTACGTTCTTGTCGATTTATTACCAGCGTTACCTGCGGCCAATGAAAGACCATCTGGTGGCAAACGTTGAACAAATCACCCCGTTGATGGCGAAGTTCCCAAGAGTGGTAAACACCTTCCTGGGGGCCAAATGGCTGCAGCGCTTAATTGAAAAACAAGTAGGTTATGTGGATGCGCCTTTGTTGTCGTATCCCACGCTGACACAACAACAGGACAGTGTGTTCAAGTCATTTGATTTAGCCGAACTGGCAGCAATGCCGGAATCTGAACGCCAGAAACACGTGTTGTTGGTTCAGGACCCGTTTACCAGCTATTACGATGCCCAGGTTGTGATGGACTTCGGGCGCTTGGTCAGTGAACTGGGTAAGGTGCCGGTGTTACTGCCGTTTAAACCAAACGGTAAGCCTCAGCACGTTGCTGGATTCCTGGAAGAGTTTGCTCAAACCGCTACAACAACGGCAGCATTTCTGAATGAAGTGGCAGCGTTAAATATTCCTCTGGTAGGTGTTGATACGCCACTGGTACTTTGTTACCGCGATGAATACAGCCATAGTTTAGGTGAAAAGCGAGGCGACTTTACTGTTCATACCGTCCACGAGTGGTTGCAAGCATTACCTGATGACCTGTGGGAAAGCAAAGCAGTTAGAGAACAGACGCAGCCAATGGCACTATTTGCGCATTGTACTGAGAAGACCGCATTACCTAAAACTGAACAAATCTGGCAGTCAATTTTCAGCAGTCTGGGTCAGCCTGTCGATATCGTGAAAGTGGGTTGCTGCGGCATGGCTGGTAACTATGGTCATGAAGCGCAAAATAAAGCAAACTCATTGGGCATTTATGCAATGAGTTGGGAGCAGGCGGTTGCCCGCTATCAGCCCGATCAGGTAATGGCGTCAGGTTATTCCTGTCGGAGCCAGGTTAATCGCATAGACGGTTTTAAACCCAAGCACCCGCTGCAACATTTATTGCAGTGTATAACCAGAAAATAAATTTATGACAGAACCATTTAACGAACAATAAATGGCAGCCTGGGTACACGCCTAATTCCAAAAAACGAACCAGTTTCTGCCCCGGGAAGGGAGCCTGTTTGACAGTGTTATCACAGAACAGGGTTGATATCTCACCGTGTGGGAGATCAAAGCAAAGGAGCAGAAAGTCTACTGGGAAATCTCAGGCGACATGCTTACTTATGTCGCGCTGGCAGTTAATGACACTGATGCCAGGGACGTGTTGCGTTATTTCTCGATACAATGGCAGTTGAAGGCGGAAAACCCGGAAGCAAACAACTCCCAGCAGCATGTACGTCAGATAAAATTCGTTCAGTTACGTAGAGGCAGAGCAGGTAGTCTGTACACTTTTTACGAAAACGAAAGCTTTGGGGCTAGGCGACATTAATGAATGTGTTCGACGTCCGGTAAGTCGAACTGAGTAAGCTGGCACACCATTTTTTGCATGGGAACGCCAGCTTCCATAAATACCGGGCCCTCTGGCTTAAAGCCTCGGGTTTGATGGTACTCAACGCTTTCCAGCGCGGATTGAACTTTAACTTGTTGGATATTGTTTACGCTGGCTAATTTAAGTAAAGCGGAAAACAGCGTCTTGTAGACAGTCATATTGCGATAGCCTCGTAAGACAGCAATTCTGCCGAGTTCACCGGTTTGCGTTAATCTGCCGGTCGCGATGGGCTTTTTGTTTTCACCTATTACCAACACGTGATGCGCGTCTGTGTCGAGTTCGTCAAACTCTGCACTTTCAGGTAACTGCCACTCCAATACAAAAACGGTTCGTCGCAGCGCTTCGAGATGTGGTCTTGCTGTGTGCCATCTGACTGCTTCGATACTATAAATCATAGTTGTCCCGCTATTCGTCCAAAAAGTGGTAATACCCCATATTGATCAGTGTAGTAAATGATGAAATTATGTCCAGTTTGCTTGGATGACTGTCAAAGTCAGTAAGATAAATGGCATTTTTTGACAGTAAGTTCGCTAAAAATGCATGATCTTCACATTCATGGGCAACTTTCTCACCGTTCACAAATAGCCAGTTGGATGCGCGTTCGTGCATTATTGGCCGCAGTCCTGTTAAGCCTAGCAGTGGTTCTCCTGCTTCAAAGGACTCTATTGTGTAACGCTCTGTCGCGTTATGCTCTGGCGACTCTGGCTCAATCGACTGGTCACTGAGCATTGTCAGCAAAGACAATAAAAATGCCGGTGAATCTACTGCATCATGCAATAGTTGTCGGAGGTTCTGCGTGTCGCTTTCCGATACCCATACAGGCGATGTAATCGAAGCGCGTTGGCTGTCAGTAAAGCGTTCGGCCTGACATCCCTGACCACTGAAATGCTCAGCGAGAAAACCGCTTAACTGTGACTGCTCCGGGGCTCTGAAGCCAACCGAATAGGTCAGGCAGGGTGTAATAGCTTTGCCATCGTGCGGCCATCCTGGCGGGATGTACAATACATCACCTGGCGCCAATTCACAGTCGATAACGGGGTCAAAATCTTCTACTTGTCTTAGGCCTGGCGCAGTGACCTTTTCATCGGATGTATCCGGGCGGCCCACACGCCAGCGTCTGCTGCCTTTCCCCTGTACTAAAAATACGTCGTACTGGTCGAGGTGCGGCCCAACACCCGCGCCGGGTACCGCGTAACTGATCATCAGGTCGTCCATACGCCAATAAGGCAAAAAATTGAACTGTGCCATTAATTCCGCGCCTTCAGGCACGACACGGTCGACACCTTGTACCAGCAGGCTCCAGAGCCCCTGGCAATCATCGAAATCGTCAAACGGGCCCTGAATGACTTGCCAGTGTTGTTCGTGAAAGCGTACGATACGGCTATCCAATTCAGGTTCCATGGCCAAGCCGGCGAGTTCATGCTCGTCAACGAAATCTTCAAAATTCGGCAAAAATTGCCTTAACACACAGGGCTTCTGCTGCCAGTATTCACGTAGAAACACTTCACTATTAAACGGCGCCACATCGTTTTCCTGTTGGGGAACTCACTGGCGTGTATCATAACAGAATCAGGGCCTTGTCGTTGCTGGTGGCAGACAATTTATCGCGTCAGTGTGCTGAAGGGCTAAATTCATAACAACCTTTGGTCTGCGGGTGTTTATGGCTACGCAGAGCATGATAAGAACTGGTTGTATCCAGATTCAGCAGGGCTGCGGTGTTTGCGCAGCAGCGAATGGCAGCTGATGTGCAGGTTTGTTCCAGATAGGCTGCAAGATTGACGGTTTGCCCCCAAACGTCAAACTGTGGCCGCTGACTCCCAATCATACCAGCTGAGAGCGGCCCGGTAGCAATGCCGATACGCAATTGGAAGGGAATGGGACTGCGTCGGGACAGGCGGGAAATGAGCTGATGTAGCTCCAGTGCAAAATCCATGACTACCTGACAGTTGAGATGGTCTTTACCTTGAAGTGGCCCAATCGCTATATACTGGTCGCCGTTAGTCTTGATTTTTTCAAGCCCATAACGGGCAAGACGTTTATCAATTCGACGAAACAGGGCTTTCATCATTGCCAGCGTTTTATCGTCACCTTCGCAGCGGTTAATTTGCGTATATCCGGCTAAATCGGCAAACAACACCGTTACGCAATCAAATTTGCGGGTGACGCCCAAAGGCCAGAGCAGGTCGGGTTTATCCGGTTCGTTGGGAACGAACCTCGACAACGTGTTAACTGAGTTTGTATGCGCCGATCTAAGGTGTTGCCATCGTAATAAAGTCACATGCTGAAATACCCGATAGATAACCAAACAGATGACACCGAGGGTAATATCATTACAAAACTGAATGAGCGTATAAAGCTCGTTGTTTACATACAGAAACGTGCTGATAAACACATACAGCAGTAGCCCGATAGCCACCATGGTGTGCTGAATGTTGCGCTCCTGCCGGGTAAAAACAAAACCAGCAATGACCAGCGAAAGCAACAAAAAATAATGTGTGTTGGTAACCGCTGGCCACAGCTTAATGGCGATGACCAGATAACTGAAGTAAAGCAAAAACAGACCCGATTTGATGCGGGGCTGTGCAAGGTTATTTCGGCGCTTCAATAAAGCGCTTAGCGCTAGCAGATATAACAGCCACACGGTTACCTTGGTTAGATTCACCGGCACTTCTAGCAGGATCAATGGCAGTTGCATTACCAGCATGAAACAATACAAGTAAAGCACGTATTGTAATGTACGCTGTAAATACTGATGAGTGGGAACGGGTGAAACGGAAGACGAATGTATAATCATGGTAGCCCTCACAGGATGTAAGTGCTACCAGATTATCAGTAGTGGCTTAGTCCAGTAACTGATCTACCAGACGGATTGCGTCGCCAATATAAGCTTGTGGCGTGAGTTGTTTCAGCTGTGCTTTTGCAGCTTCAGGCATTTCCAGGCCGTCAATAAACTCAGCAATCACTTCGGCATTCACTTTCTTACCGCGCGTTAGTTCTTTCAGCTTTTCGTATGGCTTTTCAATGCCGTAACGACGCATAACTGTTTGAATTGGCTCTGCCAGCAACTCCCAGTTGTTATTCAGCTCGTCAAGCAGACTCTGTTCGTTGACTTCTAACTTACTGATCCCTTTCAGAGACGCCTGGTACGCAATAACTGTGTAGCCGACACCCACACCCAAATTACGCAACACAGTGGAGTCAGTCAGGTCACGCTGCCAGCGAGATACTGGTAGTTTCGCTGCCAGGTGGTCGAAAATGGCGTTAGCGATACCCAAGTTGCCTTCAGAGTTTTCGAAGTCGATTGGGTTAACTTTGTGTGGCATGGTTGATGAACCAATTTCGCCTGCGACGGTTTTTTGCTTGAAGTGACCCAGTGCAATGTAACCCCACACATCGCGATCGAAGTCGATCAGGATGGTGTTGAAACGCGCAATGGCATCAAACAGCTCAGCAATGTAGTCGTGTGGCTCAATTTGTGTGGTGTAAGGGTTCCACGTTACGCCCAGGCTGGTCACGAATTTTTCAGAGATGGCATGCCAATCCAGCTCAGGGTAGGCAGACAAGTGAGCGTTGTAGTTACCCACTGCACCATTGATTTTACCCAGAATGCTTACCGCTGCAATTTGCTCGCGCTGACGCTTTAAACGTACCGCGACGTTAGCCATTTCTTTACCCATTGTAGTAGGAGAAGCGGGCTGGCCGTGGGTACGTGCCATCATTGGCACCGTGCGGTATTTACGCGCTAGGTCAGTAATCGCATCAATTAACTGATCAACATAGGGCAGGATCACGGTTTCACGCGCTGCGTTGCACATTAATGCGTGAGACAGGTTGTTGATATCTTCTGATGTACAGGCAAAGTGAATAAACTCGTTGATGGCGTTTAATTCACTGTTGTCAGCTACTTTTTCTTTCAGAAAATACTCAACCGCTTTCACGTCGTGGTTAGTGGTGCGTTCGATTTCTTTGATGCGGCGTGCATCGTCTACTGAAAACTCGGCAACAATGCTGTCTAACAGGGCATTAGACTGAGGTGAAAACGCCGGAACTTCCTGAATACCTTCCTGGTTAGAAAGCATTTGTAACCAGCGTACTTCTACTTCAACACGGTATTTAAGTAAGCCATATTCGCTGAATATGTGTCTTAACTCACTACATTTCGAGGCATACCGACCATCGACCGGAGAAATCGCCGTTAATTGGGAAAGATCCACCTTTTGCTCCTCAATCAATTAATTAATCTGAGCGCTTGTTTAGCGCCTTGCAGAATAGATTTACGTTTAAATATGATCTGTCGTCGCTGTCCGCCCATCTGACGCCATAATACCGCAGCGCGCACGCCGGCAAGTAAAAGTGCTCTCACTCGGTGCTGATTCAGGGGCTGACTTAAGTTATTTGGGTTACCCGCGATTTGGATTTTCGGGGCGAGGGGACTAATGACATCCGAATAAATACTCGCCAGAGATTGCAGGATTTGCGGGTTATCAAAATCTACGTGGGCCAATTGACGCTGAACGTGAGCAATGCGCTCACCCAGCATGGCCATGGCTTTTTTGTTGCGGGCTAGCTTGCGCTCGAGCCCCAGAATACTTGCCACGTAGCGGGTAATTTCTGTGTCTTTCTTACTGCTGTGGTCACCTAGTTGGGCCACAATGACCTGGAATCCTTGCTTGAGGTTTTCCAATTGGCCAAAAATCTGCTGGGGCGTGTCAGACTCGGTTACCAGAATACTCGACAGGCTGGCTTCAACGGCAAGCGAGTCGGCTTGTCCGGTGCGAGCCACTGATTGCACGAGTTGTGCAGCCTGGCAAACGCCGGCTAAACCCAGTTGTTGTTCGATATTGGCGTCTAACATTCGCGAATATAACTCTCGATAATGCCACCACCCAAGCACACTTCGTCCTGATAGAAAACTGCAGACTGGCCAGGCGTCACTGCTTTTTGTGGTGAGTCAAATTTCACTTCTACCTGCCCGTCGGCCAGAGGCGTGACAGTACAAGGAATATCCTGTTGGCGGTATCGGGTTTTCACTGCGGCTCTGAATGGCGCCTCAGGCACTTTACGGTCGACCCAATGAAGCTGGTTTGCTATCAGTCCGTTTGAAAACAGGCGAGGGTGGTTTGCCCCCTGACCAACAACCAGTACGTTTCTGGCAACGTCTTTGTCTACGACGTACCAAGGATCATCGCCAAAGTCTTTTAAACCGCCAATATGGAGTCCTTTTCGCTGACCCAATGTGTGATACATCAGGCCCTCGTGGGTGCCAATTTCTTCGCCTTCGGCAGTTTCAATGACACCTGGTTGTGCTGGCAGGTAACGGCTCAGAAAATCTTTAAACTTCCGCTCACCAATAAAACAAATGCCTGTGCTGTCTTTTTTATCGTGGGTGATTAACCCTTGTTCTTCAGCAATTTCGCGAACCCGGGGTTTTTCAATTTCGCCAACCGGGAACAAGGTTTTAGCAACGTGTTCTTCGCCCAGCGTATACAAGAAATAGCTTTGGTCTTTATTGTCGTCATGACCGCGCAGCATCTGCCAGTGACCATCGACCTCACGGCGGCGTACATAGTGCCCGGTAGCGATGTAATCTGCGCCTAAATCTTCTGCGGCGTATTCGAGAAACGCTTTGAATTTGATCTCTTTGTTACACATGATGTCCGGGTTAGGTGTGCGGCCGGCTTTGTATTCTTCCAGGAAGTACTCGAACACGTTGTCCCAGTACTCGGCTGCAAAATTAATCGTGTGTAACTCTATGCCGAGCTTGTCGGCAACGGCCTGGGCATCTGCCAGGTCTTCTGCAGCAGCGCAATATTCGTCATTGTCGTCTTCTTCCCAGTTTTTCATAAACAGGCCTTCAACCTGGTAGCCCTGTTGCATAAGCAGGTAGGCTGACACAGATGAATCCACACCGCCGGACATACCGACAATGACTTTTTGTTTAGCTGGGGTAACCGACATAGTAGTAATTGCGTGCTCTTTACAGTTTAATGGGGCGCGGATTCTAACAGAATTCCCTGTGTATGGCACGATTTTAGCGTGATTTATTATGCCTTTTTGGCATTTTACGTTTGCTATCCGAAGGCTGTTTGCGGCGCGCGGAATGTTTTCTTAACGTCGGTTTTGGTGCAGGCAAGTCATCCGGACCAGGCATGCTCACGAAACTGCCATTTTCAATACCATCAATCGTCCAGTTGCCCACGCGATAGCGAATCAGTCGCAGCGTTGGATACCCGACATGCGCAGTCATCCGTCGCACCTGGCGATTGCGCCCTTCACTGATGGTAATACTCAACCAGGTCGTGGGAATGTGCTTGCGCTCGCGAATTGGCGGATCGCGCTCCCAAACCGCAGGCGGTGCCATACGCGATACCTTAGCGGGCAGAGTCATACCGTCTTTCAGTTCAACGCCGGTTTCCAGTGCCTGTATGGCCTGATTGTCGACATCACCTTCTACCTGCACCCAATATGTTTTGCTGGTTTTGGCCTTGGGGTGGGTGAGTTTGTGCTGCAGTGCGCCGTTGTCGGTCAGCACCAGTAAGCCCTCGGAATCCCGGTCCAGTCGACCTGCTGCATAAACACCCGGCTGATTGATAAAGTCCTTTAACGTTTTACGACCATCGGCATCGGTAAATTGCGACAAGACCATGTAAGGTTTATTGAAAAGGATGATGGTGGAAGACATAAATTTACCGAATTCAGAATCAGTAAACAGTTTACCAAAGCTGTAGTTTTTCCACAGCCTGAACTGAAAATTTGTCGAAAATTCCCGTTCGAGGTGAAAAATTAGCCAAAAAACGAAGTTTTTAACCCGAACTCTGTAATTAAGACAAAGGTATGACTTGTAACTGATTCGCTTGACCCTATACTAAAGACCTTAATAATTTTCACGCGCAGCGTATGCTATGACGTTGGCCTGAACAGTGACAGAAAGACCGCTTGGTAATACCAATTTACATTGCCGAGTTTTTTGTGTGCGTGATAATAAAAGTCTGTCAGGTTAATGAAAACTACAAATAGGAAAAAGACGATCTTGTTGCCCTACAGGCCACAGGTATTTGTTGAACGGAAAAATACGCAGTCTGCTACTGCAACTATTGAGGTACAGAATGACCACTCGTAAGTCGACAATTATTTACACTAAAACCGATGAAGCGCCAATGCTGGCGACCTACTCATTCCTACCGATTATTCGCCGCTTTGCCAGCGCTGCGGGTATCGAAGTAGAAGTGAGTGACATTTCATTGGCCGCTCGTATTCTGGCAAATTTCCCGGACTACTTAACTGACGATCAAAAAGTGCCTGATGCCCTGAATGAACTGGGCGAACTGACGCAAGACCCTGATGTAAACATCATCAAACTGCCAAACATCAGTGCGTCGATTCCGCAATTACGCGCCGCTATTAAAGAATTGAATGCTATTGGTTTCAATGTACCCGCCTTCCCTGAAGATCCGAAAACAGACGAAGAAAAAGACATTCGTGAGCGCTACGGTAAAGTACTGGGCTCTGCAGTAAACCCGGTTCTGCGTGAAGGTAACTCAGACCGTCGTGCGCCTGCAGCGGTTAAAAACTATGCGAAGAAACACCCGCATTCAATGGGTGAGTGGAGCCAGGCTTCACGTACTCACGTTGCACACATGCGTGGCGGTGACTTCTACTCTGGCGAAAAGTCAGTGACTGTAGAAAAAGCGGGTCACGTTAGCATTGAGTTCACTGGAAAGGACGGCAGTAAAAAGACGCTGAAGCCTCGTGTTGATTTGCTGGAAGGCGAAGTGATCGACGGTATGTTCATGAGCAAGAAAGCGCTGTGCGAATTCTTCGAAGAACAAATCATAGATGCGAAAAACACGGGCGTACTGTTTTCTTTGCACGTAAAAGCCACCATGATGAAGGTTTCTCACCCCATCGTATTCGGTCACTGTGTAAAAGTATTCTATAAAGAACTGTTCGAAAAATACGGTGAGTTGTTCGACGAGTTGGGTGTTAACCCGAACAATGGTCTGGGCAGCGTTTACGACAAGATTTCAACGTTACCTGAATCTCAGCGTTCTGAAATCCAGCGTGACATCAATGCAATTTATGCAGATCGTCCATTACTGGCGATGGTTAACTCAGACAAAGGTATTTCAAACCTGCACGTACCCAGTGACGTAATCGTTGACGCGTCAATGCCGGCGATGATCCGTAACTCTGGTCAAATGTGGGGTCCGGATGGTCGTCCTTATGACACTAAAGCGGTTATTCCGGAAAGTACTTACGCGACTATTTATCAGGAAGTTATTAACTTCTGTAAAACGCACGGTGCCTTTGACCCAACTACCATGGGTACAGTACCGAACGTAGGTCTGATGGCACAAAAAGCGGAAGAGTACGGTTCACACGACAAAACCTTTGAAATGGAAGCTGACGGTAAAGTTCAGGTCATCGACCAGGACGGTAACGTACTGATCGAGCACGACGTGGAAGAAGGCGATATCTGGCGTATGTGTCAGGCTAAAGACCTGCCAATTCAGGATTGGGTCAAGCTGGCTGTTACACGTGCTCGTCAATCGGGTATGCCTGCTGTGTTCTGGCTGGATGATGAGCGTGCTCACGACGCACAGCTTATCAAGAAAGTTGAGAAGTACCTGAAAGACCACGATACAGATGGGTTAGACATTTCTATTATGTCTCCTGTTCGCGCTATTCGTTATTCAATGGAGCGCGCTATCCGCGGCCTGGATACCATTTCAGTGACCGGTAACGTTCTGCGTGACTACCTGACTGACTTGTTCCCAATTCTCGAGCTGGGCACCAGTGCGAAAATGCTGTCAATTGTGCCGCTGATGGCCGGTGGTGGTCTGTATGAGACCGGTGCGGGTGGTTCAGCACCTAAGCATGTTCAGCAGTTTGTTGAAGAAGGTCACCTGCGTTGGGATTCACTGGGAGAGTTCCTGGCATTGGCTGTATCGTTAGAAGACGTTGCTATTAAGCACGACAACGCGAAAGCGAAAGTCATCGCAGCTGCGCTGGATAAAGCAACAGAGTCACTGCTTAACAACGGTAAATCACCGCTGCGTAAAGCCGGCCAGTTAGACAACCGTGGTAGCCATGCCTATCTTGCTCTGTACTGGGCGGAAGAGTTGGCGAAGCAAACTGACAACGCTGAGCTGGCTGCTGAGTTTGGCCCTATCTACGACAAGATGGCGGCGAATATCGACAAGATCATTGCTGAGATTGACGAGTCACAAAGCAAGCCTCAGGACATTGGTGGTTACTACTTCCCAGACGAAGAGAAAACCAGCAAAGCAATGCGTCCAAGTAGCACACTGAACAGCATTCTTGATGCATAAAGCGTAATGTTTCAGTGATATCCTAAAAAGCCGGCAAACAATGCCGGCTTTTTTTATGGCAATTTCTATCTTTTTTTACATTGTTTGCTACCGGTGGCACAATGGCGCATTCAGGTTACGTTTGTGCGAAAAGGTTAGACAATGACAACACATAAACCCGCGTTTTCAAGAGAAGATAAAAATAACAATGTTTGGCTTTCCTATGCTGAATCGGCAGACTGGCGACCCGTGGATAAAGGCTTGTCGCCGACGGTTTTGCCCAGTGAGATAGCGATCGGCGAAGCAATGTTGAATGAGTTAATGCTGACTGCGGAAGAAAAGTCCGGCGAGATCAATATTGCGTTACTTGGTGGGCGGGGCGCACAGCAACTACACCGTTTGTTGGGTGAACTGGCAGCTAAGACGGAACATGATGCATTATTCGCAAGGCTTAATGTATTTACTCAGGATGCGCTTGCACCTATGGCTATGCAAAATGGGCTGAGCTTTGTGCGTGACTTCGAGCGAATTCTTGGCCCGGCGTTTTTCGAAAAGATTAATAGTTTCACGCCTATGCAAACGGATTCTGATGACTTAGAAGGCAGTTTTATTGCCTATTTGCAAAAGCTCGAGTCGTTGGGAGGCTTGGATATCTTTTTTATTGGCCATGGACCAGAGGCTAATGAGGCGTCGCATTTGGCTTACATCAAGCCGTTTTCAGGTGCACAAGCGCATCATCTGGCGGGTCTAATTCCCATTTCCAGCAGTATTCTTGAGCATCACATCAGTAAATTTAAAGCCGGTGGTAGCCAGGTTAGTGAGGCCGACGAGCAAGAATGCCGGCATGCGCAATATATTTTGACTCTTGGCCCAGCGACGATTTTGAAAGCAAAGAAAGTAGTGCAATCCGTCGTCGATGCGGAAACGGCACCAGCCAAAGTGGCAACATATCAAAAAGTGCTTCATACCACGATAAGTAATGACCAGGCGGAAGCTGCAGAGCAGTTAAATGCAAATCCGGGGTTATGGGTTCGGCTACATCCCAATTTTAAATCGTTCGTATTACCAAATTTAGGTGTGTAATTAAGAAGAAAAACGGGCGGTAGCTTAAATAAACAAGCCTTACTCGTCCCCGGGTAAGGCTTGCTAACTATTCGATGTCTGCTTACGAGGTGACTTAGCGCTCTTCGTCCTCAACAAGACCAATGTTCTCAGCGTGCAAGCCTTTCGGGCCTTGCTGCACTTCGAAGGTCACTTCCTGGCCGGCCTTGAGTGACCGATAGCCTTCCATTTGAATCGTTGAATAATGAGCAAAAATATCTTCGCCACCTTCCTCGGGCACGATAAATCCAAACCCTTTCGCATTGTTAAACCATTTAACTTTGCCAACCGCCATACTTCGACTTCCTCTTAATCCT
>NZ_CFIDRX010000067.1:0-21770 GCF_984433645.1 Marisediminitalea sp. | reverse complement strand
ATCAATAACTTGAAAGTGTTGCTGTAATTGATCTGCAAATTGCTGCGCCTGGTCGGCAGCCATATCCTGCAGGAAGATAGCGAACTCTTCTCCTCCTATCCTTGCCGCACTGAGTACAGACGGCGATTCCAGCGCGGATATACACTGACTTACCTGCTGTAATACCCAGTCACCATTTTGATGCCCGAAGCCATCGTTGACCCACTTCAGATTATCCAAATCAAACAGCACCAGACTGTACGTTGTGGTAGGTTCGATATCTCTTAAGTATGAAGACACGGTTTCGGTAAAACAGCGTCTATTCGCCAATCCGGTTAAGGCGTCGGTATTCGCGGTCGTAATCAAACGTTTTCGCTGCTGGCGATGTCGGAACAGGCTAACCAGCGTCAGTAACATCAAGGTGGCTGACAACACCACAACCAGATAGGTATTTAGCATGCGTTGGTGGCTCACCGACAACTCACTTTCCAGCAGTGCATTTTGTTTCGACAGTGATTGCAACGCTCTTTCTGATGCTGCCAGGCTGAATTCGGCTTGCGCAATGGCTAAACGCTTAGTCAGAGCACTTTTCTGCTCCTGTCGCCTCAGTTCGCTCGCAATACGTAGCCAATGATAACTCTCAGCAAAATTTTGCCGTTTCATTGCCAAATCCGATTTCAACATGCTGGCATTCAAGAAGCCTTGCAAATAATTTTCAGACAGCGGATTGTTGACCAGTTCGTTTACGATTGCCTCGGCCTGCTGATATCGCCCCAGTGAGAACAAAGCGCTGGCATAAAATTCCTGCAGTTCGGCAAATAAGTGATAATAATTAAGTTGACTGACTTTCTCCCAGTGCGCCTCAACAAAGTCCACAGTCGACTGATAGTCTTTTCGTTCATTAAGTAACTCTGCCCAACTGACGACATATTCAATGGTGTACACATTTGGAGTAAGGTGATCACAGGTATTCTGTAATTTTTGTAGCCAAACATTGTCGATGCGCTGCGAATGCAATCCTTTCAATGACACAAATTCATAGGTCGTAAAGCGACAGTTTAGCTCTTCAGAGATGACTTCAGGATAACTCCTCGCATCCAGTATTAACTGCAATGCGTCGTCAAAGAGTTCCAGGTGAAGGAAAAAGAATATCTGCCCGACACGTGCGGTATACCAATCAGTGTCTCTGGGAGCTTCTTTTTGAATGGTAGCCAGTTCATTGACCAGTATTACGCCTTTTTCCCATTCTTTCGTACCTGCGTAAAGACTGAGTAATGTAGCGCGTAATCGGAGAGCCAAACGGCCTGAAACATGACGAGAAAGGAGTGGCTCTATTTGCCTTGCCGCTTTGGAAATATCGCCGCCCATGGCAACGTGAAAAGAGGTCAGGTAATTCAGGTAATCCTGTTCATACGGTGAGAGTGTCAAACGGCTGGCTTTTTTTAAAAGCGCCACAGAGGACTGCCGTTCGGTAACGCGCAAAGTATCAGCTTGTTCAATTAATTCAATCGCCTCCTGTGCGGCACACAGAGGACTCATAAATTCAAACAGCAGTAGCAGGCTTATTGTCAAAAATTGCTTAACCGCAATTTTTGTCCGCTTATAAAACAAAACTACCTCTCAATATAACACAGGCAAATCGATTCAGGGTCCTAATGAGAGAGCAGTCCGTAGCGTCGATAAAAACAGGGATTGTAAGCTTTTTTAACGATTATGACGACATATTCGCCGAATATTCATATACACGGTTACGACCGTAGTGCTTAGACTGATACAGCGCTAAGTCGGCAGCGGCATACAGGTTATCGAGCTTATAGCCAGCGTGTGAGGAACACCCTACCCCGGCACTGACTGTTAACTTGAAATTGTAACCCGATTGACTGGTATCAATATTGTCTATTGCCTTACGACATTCTTCCGCAATACGCATACCCACGCCGCTATCGGTCACCGTTAAAGCGATACCAAATTCTTCACCACCAAGCCGACCAACGATACCGTGTTGACCTACACACCGGGATATCGTGCTTGCTACCTGAGTCAAAGCCCAATCACCCACCTGATGTCCAAACGAATCGTTAATATTTTTAAAATGGTCCAAATCCAACAGAATGAGCGACACTGGATTGTTGTTCTTTTGTGCCTGACTCAGCAGGTTTTCGGCGCTATCGGTGAAAAAGCCGCGGTTATAAATGCGGGTCAGTCCATCTGTATGGGCATAATATCGCAACTTAGCCTGTACTTTTCTGCTTCGGTAAGACCAGAATAACAACGTTGCTAATAGTAGCGACACCAAAGATAAAGCCAGCAGTGAGTTTTCCAATTGCTCGGTAGTCAGTTGAGACTCGGTTTTTAACAGGTCATTCTGCTTGTCTAACAATTCAATCTGGTTTTGTTTGGCATCGACTTCAAACCAGGCTTTCTGAATTGCCATTTCATTTGCCAGTTTGGTTTCGAACATGGTTTTTTCCAGCGACAGCTTTTCATTCAGATAGTAGTAAGCTTGCTCGAAATCCTGCTTTACCTCAGCCAGCTGACGTAACACGTCAAACATCGTGATCTTGGCACCAACAAAGCTATCAATATTGTCAAGGGACAATGCCATTTCTGCATATTGCTGCGCCTCTTCATATTGCTTTAGAGCAACATGTAACGTTGCGAACTGGTTATATATTTCAATTAATTGAGAGTCCTGGCGAAATTGTTCTGCCTGATAGAGCGTTAATTGAAGTACATTCAACGCTTCTTGATAACGGGCTTGTTGTTTTAGCCACTTGATTTTCCACAGCGCAATATTTATCAATTCGTAATCTAAGTTAGCTGCATTGCACACTGCATCAGCGTCAGTAAAGTCAGACAGTGAAAGCTGCTCAATATCCAGATTGAGAACAGACACTAATTTCACTTCCATCGCTAAACACTTATGGAACAAATCAATGTTGTCTATCGAAAGTGCCCTTTCGGCAAAATGCAGAGCCGTTTCAGGCTGATTAATTTGTTTATATAACAATGCCAGAGCGATGTATGCAGCAGGACGGTATGTTGAATCAGGGTGATTCTGCAATAGAGCCAACAGCTCTTCGACGCGATAGAACCCTTCCTGCCATTGTTTTTTTGCTCCGAGTAAATTGATCAATGAGCTAAATGTACGAATGCGAATGTCGGGGCTCTGCGAAACCTCCAACAACGCGGAATATTCGGCAATCACCGCATCTAGATCGCCATCAAAGGTAAGAAAATACGCATTCAAATACTGATAATATTCACGTTCTTCGGCACTCAATGCGTTAATGGGAATAGCCGAAAGACGGTTACGGCTTTGCTCGGGGCTTGAAAGACGGCCCTGGTCAATATCTGCTAGCTCAAAGCCATAATTGGATTGGCCAAAAGCAAAATGTGTCCAAATAGCCAACACGGCGAAAAGGACACATGATCTACTAAAAAGGCGATGCATACTGCTACTTAATGCACCATTTACTAAACAGAAACAGATTCAGGTTCTTTAGGCTCTTCTTCGTCAGGCGAATCAGGCTTAACTATCGTGAGTGCTGGTTGATTTTCAGTATCTGCCATTGATGTCATTAGCGCCTCTATTTCAGCGCGGTCTTGCTCAGTCAATTGTGACAAATCAGAATTTGGATCGACACCGAGTTTCTCTAAAATTTTAATAGCAGTCATTGTTTTACCTCTTTTATCCATACGGGTTTATAAACTAAACTTCTTTTTACCACGCTACGCGCCAGAAATCGATTTTAATTGTTTAACAATTGCATGATTTGGCGTTAATTTTTTACCCGGCGGGACCACCAACGTCGAAATCAGAGAAACATCGGCATCGGGTAGCTCTTGTAATGGAAACCAGTCTATTTTTGGTCGTTGCGTGGGCAAAAACGGAGATTCGTAAATCGCAATGTTATGATCAGGTGCATAATATTCCAGCAGCATGTTCATTAATACCGTCCGTTGTTCCGGCCCGGTCTGCCTTGGCGTCATCGACAAATCCCCGGCATGCCCTAGTTGCCACAGAATTAAATAAGCAGTTGGATCAATTGCGCGCTTGTAAAACATAAACTGGCTGGTCTCAAACGACTGACACCCGAAGGCACCAGGGTCAATGCCCATGTCTGCATACAAACATGCATCCGCAGAAATGCCCGGTTCCATCCAGGCTTCAAAGCCTTCCTCGCGAGCTTGTTGTATTGCCGCATGGGGAACCTGAGCAAACACCCCGGGATGACCATAAAAAACACCCACAACACGACAACCATCCCGCACAGCCTGTATCAAAGCGGCTTGCATTTCTGCATAGGTTTGCCCGCGATCTTTGTCTTTACCGTATAAGCCTTGTAATGAACGAACGTCAGGATTCATAGTGGAAATCCACTGTTCTATAACCGGGTGACAGCTACTGAATACTACGTCTGCCTGACTAATGTGATTTCTGCAGCGCTCCGACATGTGCGCTCCCAGCACCATTCCGGGCCCAACACAAACCAGGCTCCCTTGTTTTACCGCCATGAGGCATTCCTTTTTTCGTTATTATTACTACGATGCGTACCTGACTGGTCGCAAAATTATCGCCATAGCCTAATACAAAATCGTTAGCGATTCGACCCGACAATCCGGAATATTGACCTTCGGCTGTACCCCCGAACTGTAAGGCTTGTTACAATGCGCGCAAAACAGAAAAACGACCATCATTATGCGTAAACATATATATATTGCCTACACGGGCGGCACCATCGGTATGCGGCCATCCTCCCAAGGCTACGTGCCTGCTCCCGGTTTCCTGGCTGAAACACTGGCTAACATGCCGGAGTTTCATCGGGAAGAAATGCCCCTGTATACCCTGCACGAATACGATGAACTTATGGATTCATCGGATATGAGCCCCGCAGATTGGCAGCACATCGCAGATGATATCGCACAACACTACGAACAGTACGACGGCTTTATTATACTCCACGGCACAGACACCATGGCCTATACAGCATCGGCTCTCAGTTTTATGCTGGAAAACCTCGGTAAACCGGTCATCGTCACGGGTTCGCAAATTCCCTTTGCTGAGCTCCGTTCAGACGGCCAGGAGAACTTACTCAATGCATTGTACATTGCTGCTAATTACCCGATTGCCGAAGTCAGTTTGTATTTTAATAACAAGTTATTACGTGGTAATCGCAGCCGTAAAGTAGACGCTGATGGATTTGACGCGTTTGATTCTCCGAACTTCCCTCCATTATTAGAGGCGGGAATCAATATTCGCGTGAAAGCAGGCAAAATTACCGATTACACCCCGCATACACTGAAAGTAAATCCGGTTAAAGCCCAGCCTATCGGCCTCGTGAGCTTGTACCCAGGTATTTCACCGGCGGTCATAGAAAATACCATTCAACAACCCGTTAATGCCCTGATCCTATTGAGCTACGGGGTCGGCAACGCACCACAAAACCCTGCCCTTCTCGCGCAACTGAAGTTGGCTGCAGAGCGCGACATTGTGGTGATCAATTGTACTCAATGTTTGCGCGGTAAAGTAAACATGGGCGGGTATAAAACTGGTCACGGCCTCTCCCAGATTGGGGTGGTTTCAGGTCACGACATGACGCCAGAAGCCACGTTAGCTAAATTACATTGCTTGTTAAGCCAGCAGCTGACTTTCAGCGAACTTAAACACGCACTGACCAAAAGCCTGCGCGGCGAACTGACTGAATAAGGTGCCTTACCACATGCAATACACTGGAAATTTAAGAAAAATGCGAGTTAGCGCAAACGACGATTGCGTTGCTCAATATGCATTACCCATTGGTGAGCACAGCGTTGACATGAACGCACTGATCGGGCGGGAGCTTACGGTAGAGTTCCACGGCGACATTCACTGTGTAAACTGCGATCGCAAAACCAAAAAAAGCTTCAATCAGGGATATTGCTATCCCTGTATGATGAAGCTGGCTGAGTGCGACACCTGTATTATTAAGCCTGAGTTGTGCCATTATCACGAAGGCACCTGCCGTGACCCACAATGGGGGGAAGCACACTGTTTATCTGACCACTTTGTGTATCTGGCCAATACCGGCAACATGAAAGTGGGTATTACCCGACATGTGACCGACGGCATTTCCAGCCGTTGGATTGATCAGGGTGCAACCCAGGCTACCGTGATGCTCCGCGTACCAGACAGACTAACCAGTGGGCGTATTGAAAAACTCTGCACCCAGTTTATCGGTGATAAAACGAACTGGCGGACGATGTTAAAAGGGGCTGCAGAACCTCAGGATTTAACCGGGTTAAAGCAACGATTACTTGCAGAGCTGGATGAAGAACTGAATAAGATTGCGCAGGATAAAGGCTTACAGGCGTTTTCTACGGTGGATGACACATTGCACACCATTAACTACCCTGTCGATACGTACCCAGTGAAAATTAAGTCGCTGAATCTGGATAAAACGCCGCAATTTAGTGGTACATTGACCGGCATAAAAGGTCAGTACTGGATGCTAAATGAAGACAGAGTCATCAATATCCGCAAATTTGCCGGGTATAATGTGACGCTGTCTGTCGAATAAGCACAACGCGAAGCGTCAGATTTCACTTCCTCCGAGCTCTGACGCCAAATCATCCAACTGCGCTAGCATGGTGTCGAACTCACCTGTTTTAATGCGATAACTCACACGTACATGGAAATTAGACTGGCCATACTTCACCTTCAGGTTGTCAGCCTGAAGGTGCTTAGCCGTGTTGAGAAAACGGTACGCCTGAGGTTGAGTATCGAATACATATTCAATGGCGTTTTGCATTACTCCTCCAGCGCCGGCATAGCATAGTAACTCAGAATACCCTGCAACCGACGTTGCCACCCTTCCCCTTTGGCAGCGTCGAATTGACCCGAAGAGGCAATAACACGTGCAATTAACGCATCAGTGTCGGGCAGCGCTGAGCCATTCAATTTACTTTGCATCAACTGTAACTGCACGGTAGAACGCTGTGATTCTAGCTCTGTAGGCGACGGCTGTTGCGCAAGCACTTCCAACATTAACATGTCGTGTTGCAAATCATTCTCGTTGTCTGCGACTTGCCCTTTCCACCAACTCACCGGCAAGTCAGGCGCTAAGGCTGGCGTCAGTGATTCGTTGATATCCGTAGTATCGCCAAGCGATTCTACAACGGCGTCAACCTGACGGGTAATTGAATCCTGCAGCTGACTCAGCAGCGCCTCATCCAGCACGGCTTTCACCTTACTTAACTGTGAGCCCAGTGCTTTTCTTTCCTTCGGGTGAACGGCTAACGAGGCGAGTTCGTCCCCTAGCGCGATAACGGCTTCCTGATGCTCAGGCAGAGGTGTTTGTTCAATCTCGGCGCTAAGCGTGTCTAACGATTGTTGCCACTGCTGTGCAACAGAGCGTTGTTGGCTTCTGGCCTGCTGCTGTTGAGCCTTTGCTTTACCGAACACAACGTCATTCGCAGCCTTAAACGCAAACCACAATTTGGACTCAACCCGTTTACCCGCCGGACCAACTTGCTTCCACTGTTGCTGCAGCGACTTTGCTTGTTCACACGCTTCTGCGGCATCGTCTTGTGATGAGAGTAACTCAGCCTGCTCTACCAGGGCTGTTTTTTGTTCGCGATTGTGCTGTATCCACGGCGACAATAATTCGTTCACCTGTTCACTGATCCCATCCCAACGTTTACGCAGCGCATTATAACGCTCAGCGTCCGTTTGGGGGGCTTGTTGCCATTGCTTTTTTAGTTGTTCAAAGCGCTGATAACGAGCGAGTGGCTCATAGTCCTCACTGACTAATGCCGTCAATTGAGCAATCAGTTGTTCACGCTCTTCAGCCGCACTTAACTGTGCTGCCTCCAGTTCAGCGAAATAGGTCCGACAAGGGGCGAATGCTTCTTCTAACAGCGTATCAAATTGCGTGTTTAACGCTTCGTCATCCGCTGTACCTGTACTTCCCAGGCTTAGCCATTGCTGCCTAAGTACCTTAACGGCCTTGGCTCTGCCTGGCATGTCGGTATCATCGGTAGATACTAACGCTTGAGCCTGCTCAATAAGCTGGGGTTTGCGCGGCGCCGCAATGTAGTTCTGCCAGCCTTCAAGCCGGGCAATTTCAGCCTCGGTTTGTTGGTAGCGTTTGTCTATGACCTGGCGCGTTGCATCAGGTAGCGCCTGATAGATTTCAGACAGCTTGCTAAATTTGACCATCGCCGCATTAAATTTACCCTGTGAGACCAGGTTATCAATAATATTGATATGTTTTCTGCATAATTTCAGGTCAGATTGCTGGCGAGCCTGCGCCTGGCGTTTGTGAGCAGACAGCGTGTTATTCAGTGTCTTCCATTGCGTCTGAAGAAACACAGGCACCACTGCCATGTCAGACGTAGCTTGTGTCCACGCTTGCTTGATCTGCGCGGCATCCAGTGACAGTGGCTCTTCAGTGCTCTCAGCCTGCGCTTGCCAGTCTTTGAGTAGTACCTGTAGTTCGGTGACTTGACGTTGCAACGTGGGGAGACCATCCCAAATGTGTCGATAGCTTTCCAGTAAGCTCTCTATTTCCTCTGCGGGAGTTTCGAACGCCTGCAGGGCTTCAATAGCAGATTCAGCAGCCTCGACCGCTTTTTGAAATTCGCTGACCTCACCTAAACTCAAACTGAGTAGTTGTTCGCCCTGAAGCTTCTGGTGGTACTGCTTTACTGTTTCCACGGTACTAGCTACGCGTTCTTTAGCCTGTTGATGCGCAACGGCTTGCTGAGCCTCACGCCAGGGCCCTTCCAGTCGCGCCAGATGGCGAGACAGTTTATCTGCAATGGCACTGTATTTCTGTTCAAAGGACTCCCGAGTGGTCTCGTCAAGACAGTAAAAATCTGCCGACAGCGAGGTGTACTCATCCTGCAGAAGACTGAACTGCTTTTCGACAGTCGGAAAATCTGACTTATCGAGTAAAGCTTGCATCTTGGACAAGGTTAGCGTGCAGTCTTTCGACAGTTCCACCGGCTTTTGTGCAAGTAGCCTGACTTCATCAAGCCGCGCTTTAATAATCGCCGCTGTGTGACTGTCGCGGCACTTTTTCAGTGCTTTTTGCAGCACATCAATGTCGCTACAGTGTTCTATGAGATGGTGCTTTAAATGAACGGATGGCGTTAATGTCAGCATCTCAAGATAAAAAGCACTTCGCCCTACCCGGCTGATAGCCTGGGCAATAAATGCGGTGTCTTCGTGCAATTCCGTCATTAACGGTAAACAACGCACAATTTGTTCAGACGGCGCAGACTTCAGCAGATACTCTTTTGCCTCTTTGACGCTTAACTGTTGAGAACCGTCGATTAACGCGCATTCGACTTTGGCTTGTGCCGCCGAACGCAAACGCGTATTGCGGGCAATTTGAGACATTTTCAGCCAAAGCGCAAATGCATCGAGCTTTTCTAAGGCTGCAAGGCTGACGCGTTCATCGTCGTCGTTAAAGGCCAGTTCGTGCAAAATACGTTTCTCGTTTGGCGAATCTGGCGATAGTTTTTCAATGGCTTTTAACCGGATATCCGGGTTGTTACTAGTGTGGGAAGGCGCGAAAAATCGACTAAATATCATCCTGCTTAAACCGGGCTATGGATTGTTCATTGGATTGTGTTTCACGTAATTCCTGACGCAATTCACTTTTGCTTTTGTGTACGATTTCGCCGCTCTCACCCACCGTCATGTGCTCGTTACTGCGCGCAACACGGGCCTGATATAACAATACCGCCTGAAGGCAATTCTCTTTTTGTTCCTCTGACAATGGGTTGCCATCCGGCCACTTACCGGTTTCAACCGCCTGACGAAGTCTGTCATAAACTTCGGGGGTCATGGCTGCCAGAATTTGTTCTACATTCATTTTCCTGACCGTTTCAACAATACGATTCTTACACGGTTAATGCCGTACCATAAAAAGCCAATAACACAGGCCGTTAATGCCATATTGTGTTGCATATCACCCGGTGACGCACCACCCCAATACATAAAACCAAACCCGCCTATAAACAACAACATGGCAAGCATGGATTGGTTTTGAATACTGTGCATTTTCTTGAAGCGCTGCATACTGTGCTTGCGCTCAATATCTTCAATTGAAGCATCCTGATAAGCAAAGTCACAGTGTGAACAAGACTTCGCTTTGTCCGACATTTTTTTACCACATGCAGGACAGTCAATTAACGCCATGCTATCTCCCGTTTTATAGTGAGTTCATGCCCGGAACTGCAAACCGGACATATCAAAAAGCCAGGAATGAACCCTGGCTTTTACACCGGCTTGTTCTATCTACATAAAACAAACCAGACTGGTTTACTTTTACTGTTTGTTTTTTACGCTCTGCCAGTATTGATCAACGGTCTGCTTCATTTCTTTACTCAGCAGCACAATACCGAACAGGTTAGGCAATGTCATAACAACAATCGCCACTGCGGACAACGCCCATACCAGGGTTGTATCAGAAAACGATGCCCAAACAAACCCGGCCACGTATATCACCCGATAAGGCATGATAGAGCGAGGGCCCAACAAATACGTCATTGCACGGTCGCCGTAATATGACCACGCGATTGCGGTTGAAAATGCAAATAGCAGCAAGCCTACCGACACAATATACTGACCAAAATCACCAAACCAACCGCGCGTGAACGCAATCGTTGTTAACGTGGCCGAGTGGACCAGCGATTTACCCTTAACAACCAGGTTTTGTTTAAGTGGCTTACCGTCTTTAATCTGCAGGGTACCCGTAAACGGGTCTTCGTTACCTACCAGGTATTGCACATCTTCGGCAATTGAGCGTGCATTGATCAATGTATAACCCGAGGTGACGGCCGTTCCGTTAACAACAGAAATTGGACCCGTATAAGGCTTCACATCGCTGTCACCCGTACTGTTTAAAAACCCGTACAACTGAACCTTGTCATCGTCGGCTTTGTCTGAGTATTCACCGGCAACAAAAATCATATCTGAGCGGTCAAACACATTCTCATGCTTTTCTTTCCATACGCCTGAGGACAGGATAACCAGGCCCGTAATAGTACAAATGATGATGGTATCAATGAAGGGTTCAAGCAGAGATACCATGCCCTCAGAGGCAGGCTCTTTGGTTTTTGCAGCGGCGTGCGCAATAGGTGCAGAACCCTGACCTGCTTCGTTAGAGAACAACCCGCGGTTAACGCCACGGTTGAACGCATAAGCTAATGAGGCACCGAGGAAACCACCTGCAGCAGCGGAACCGGTAAACGCATCGCTGATAACGGCAGCGAACGACGGACCAATATTCTCGATATTGGCGAAAATAACCGCCAACGCGCCAATCAGATAAACCACAGCCATGATAGGCACGATACGCGCAGTAACGGCAGCAATACGCTGGATACCACCTAGAATAACCAGTGCCAGTAAAATACCCAGTACACTGCCCACAATCCAGGGCTCAAAGCCAAACGTGGCTTCGATACTGGTTGCAATACCGTTACTCTGCGGAAGGTTGCCCGTGCCAAACGAGCTCACTACGGTAGCAATGGCAAATGCAACAGCCAGCCATTTCATGTTCAGGCCACGGTCCATGAAATACATGGGACCACCCGCCATGGAGCCGTCTTCTGTTTGCACACGGTACTTGTGAGACAAAGTCACTTCTACAAATTTAGTGGTCATACCTAAAAAAGCGGTTGCCCACATCCAGAATAATGCAGCCGGGCCGCCCAGGAAGATTGCAAATGCCACACCGCTGATATTACCTGTACCAACGGTACCCGACAGCGCCGTTGTAAGCGCACGGAAATGTGTCGTGTCACCCGGATCATCACTGTGGTCGTACTTACCGGTGACCACCTTCCAGGCATGGGTAAAAAAGCGGATTTGTGGAAATTTCAGGTAGATGGTGAAAAACAAGCCCACCCCAAGTAGTACGAAGGGGAACCAATCGGCGCCCCCCAGCATGCCATCCAATGACACTAAAAAGTTATACAAGCCTTCCAAACCGGATTCCCCTTGTTGTTAATGTTTATTGTTGTTATGTCCTAACGAAGGTGCGAAACCACAGCGCGGGTCGCAACTAGCAGGTCTTCACCAAACTGCTGGCAACGCTGTGCAGACCAGCCATACAGTGGATCAGGTAAATTATTATTATCTTTAAACGGCATTTCGACGGTGTACGCCAGGCACTCAAATTCTTGTCCGACCGCATTTGACGCAATGGTCAGATTGGCTTCACCAGGCGCATCTTTGGCATAGCCAAACTCATCCTGAAATTCTGGTGTTGTTTGCAGCAACGCTTGCTTGAAGCCATTTTCTAATGCGGCAAGACGCTCAGAATACGCGGGAATGCCCTCGCTGCCCGCCACAAAGTTGTAGGGCAACGCTTCATCACCGTGCAGATCCAGGTACATATCGACACCTGTCTCGCGCATTGCATTGAGCACGTAGTAAACCTCCGGGCTTTGTTCCAAAGTAGGCGTAGCCCATTCACGGTTCAGATTTGCGCCTGCCGCATTCGTGCGCAAATGACCGCGTACACTGCCATCCGGGTTCATGTTAGGTACGATGTAAAACACCGCGTCATTCAACAGCGCGCGGGCAATACCATCCTGATCGTCGAGCAAGCGATTAATCATCCCTTCAGCACACCATTCGGCCATCGACTCGCCGGGATGCTGTCGCGCTGTTACCCAAACTTTGCGTTTACTCTCATCTTCTTCGCCAATTACCAGTACGGAAACATCTCTGCCGTCCAGCGTTTCGCCCAGCAAGCGTAATTCGCACTGAGGCGCATTTTGCGCATCACTTAGCAAATCCAAATGGCGCTCATAGCTGTAGGGTGTGAAGTAAGCGAAATACACATGAGAGTGTTCCAGCGCCAGGCTAAAACTCAGGTTGTCACCGTCAAATTCGCTGTCTACGCGAAACCAGGTTTGTCTGTCGTAGGAAGCACATACGTTGTAGCCATCCCAGCCTTTCGGATAGGCTGATTTAGCTAAGTCAGTAATGCGCAAATTATGGACCTGGTTGACCTCACCCTGAAGGCGGAAGTGAAACCACTGGTAAAAATCGGATTGGTTGTCTTTATTGATGGCCAGCACAATGTCGTTCGCATTGTCGGCCTGAATGACGCGGATGTTACCGCTGTCGAATTGACTTGAAATATGCATCTGTCTTTTTTGTTATCAATTTTCGACTAATTTAACACAGTCGAGAAGAACAATGCCATGGCGTTGAACGGCGAAATGACTGTTTTTGTAGTAAGTGTTTAACATTTATACGGATTGCAATAATGGGAAATGGCAAACAAAAACGCGCTGTTGTATTTCTACAACAGCGCGTGGATTTTCCATTGTTAATGTTGCGGTTAGCGAGGCAGGTTTGGAATGCTGATCCCGGCCATATCCATTGCTACACGCAGAACCTGGCAGCTATAGCCAAATTCGTTGTCGTACCACACATAAAGGGTCAGGCGATTTTCAGCAACAATGGTTGCCTGTGAATCAACGACCGATGCGGCGCGCGAGCCCACCAGGTCAGTAGACACCACTTCTGTTGACGCTGTGTAATCGATTTGATGCTGTAATGACGAAAACAACGCCGTATCACGCAGGAACTCGTTAACCGACACCTTATCGGTGGTTTTTTCGAGGTTCAGATTCAAAATAGCCATTGATACATTTGGCGTCGGTACACGGATAGCATTACCAGTCAGTTTGCCAGCCAGTTTTGGATAGGCTTTAGCAACCGCTTTTGCCGCTCCAGTCTCCGTAATTACCATGTTTAATGGTGCACTGCGGCCACGGCGCTCAGCTTTGTGATAGTTGTCGATCAGGTTCTGGTCATTGGTGTAAGAGTGAACAGTTTCAACGTGACCGTTAACAATGCCGTACTCCTCATCCAGCGCTTTCAGCACAGGGGTAATGGCATTGGTAGTACAACTTGCCGCAGACATAATGGTGTCTTCAGCAAGAATATCCTGTTGGTTTACACCATGTACGATGTTTTTGATGTCGCCTTTTCCAGGCGCTGTCAGCAATACTTTCGCAGTGCCTTTGGCTTTAAGGTGTAACCCCAGGCCATCGCGATCACGCCACATACCGGTATTGTCGATGACCAACGCATTGTCGATACCGTATTCAGTGTAATCCACCTCGTCCGGGCTATTCGCGTAAATCACCTGAATGTAGGAACCATTTGCTTTGAGGGCTTTGCGCTCGTGATCAATGGTAATGCTGCCATTAAAAGGACCGTGAACCGAGTCGCGGCGTAACAAACTGGCGCGTTTCTCTAAATCACCATCTTTTCCGCCTCGCACAACGATAGCGCGTAAACGAAGCTTGTTATTTTGTCCCTGACGTTCAATCAGCAAACGGGCCAGCAATCGACCGATACGACCAAACCCGTATAGCACCACGTCCTGAGGCACTTGTTCGTCTGATTTATTTGCGACGTCAGCCAGTTTGTCCTGTAAATAGGCATTCAGGTCAGTTTTGTCGACGGCACTACCGTAGTGATAATCGAAGGCCAGCTTGCCAATATCGATTTGCGCTGGCGCCAGTTGCATTTGGCTGATAGCTTCAAGGATAGGAAAGCTCTCACGTAAGCGAAGTTTAATACCTTCGTGCAAACGGACTTTACGATGAGCTTTGATTACATCGATGGCACTTGCGTTCAGCAACGTGCGGCCGTATACGGTGATCTCAACAGAGTTATTCCGATACAACTTGCCAATAATCGGCAACATCATTTCTGCGTATTCCTGGCGTTCCTGCCAGCTAGCTTGCAATTCTTGCTCAAAGGGTTGGTTCATACTAGTGCCTTCATCAAATAAATCATGTATAAAATTGACGATGTAACCGGGCACACGCTTTTATCTGACGGGTCTGCGGAACGCAGATTAACCGTAAATGTAGCCCTGTGCCGTGTTGGGCGACATTCTAAATAAACACAAAGGGAACTCCAAATTGTTGAAAAATTTCAAAAAATATAAAAAACACCGCGCTAAACCACTTTTATTTAGTAATTTTTCCACACATTGTCGTTGGTTGATTCTGGCCCTGTTTTTGGGATTGGTGACAGGGTGTGGTGATTTATTTGAGCCGACGATTAAAACGATCTGCGAAGACTATCCGCACTTTTGCGCAGATTTAAATCAGGATGGCTGGTGCCGGGCTGAAAAATCCAACATCATCCGTCATCGTTATGACCATCAGAACGATGACAGCGAGCGCCCGAAGTATGATCTGCTGATTCACCTCGAAAACTACGACGCCTGCATCAGCAAAGCATCACAAATTCAACATAAGAAATACCGCGAACGAGAATTCGGGCGCAAAGAGGCGGCCGTCACTGCGAATAAGGCGTTGCGTCAACTGGTGTGGCAAACGCGTCACTCCGCTGACCCGTATGTGTCTTATTATCAATGGTCTAGATTTGGTCATGAGGACGCTAAGGAACGCTTTGTGCGCGCGGCTCAAGCCGGCGTTTTCAGTGAACCTAAATACTACGTAGACCTGGCAAGTATTCAGGTTGCAACTGATCCAATTGCTGCACGTAACGCCTTGTTCATGGCGCTAAGTCACTATGCCAATGTCGATTCAGAGATTGATGGCAGCATCAGCAGCCAGTTGGCCACCCTGTCTCTGGAAATAGAGAATTACCGAATGGCCTATGTATGGACAAAAGTCACTAATCATTTTGCCGACAACATTGACGACAGTCAGTTAGTTGCCCTGGCCACACAATTTTCCCTGCCAGTCGACATTCTTGATCAGTTATCGGGCGATATCATCGACGCTATCAGCGGCAGGGATTTCGATGCGCATGCAATGAAGATTGACCAGTTGTAGGTGAAATTTGAAACAAAATTACATAAAAAAAATGTGATTTTTTTTGCATATTCACTATTGGAGCGGGTAATAGTTGTTATTACCCGCTGCTCAATCACCCGAATTACGCTTTGTCGTTAGCAATCTTAAATGACAGGCTGACTGAATTAACGCAATAGCGCTGCCCGGTAGGTGCCGGTCCATCATCGAACACATGACCTAAGTGAGCATCACATTGCTTACAGAAAATTTCAGTACGACGCATACCGTGACTGTCATCAAACCGATAACCCACATTGTTATCTTCGGTCTGGGCGTAAAATGACGGCCAACCACATCCTGCATCAAACTTGGCCAGCGAACTGAATAAATCAGCACCACAGCATTTACACGAGAATGTACCATCACGGTTTTCATGCAGTAATTTGCCGGTAAACGGCCTTTCGGTACCCGAAAGACGGGTAACACGGTATTCTTCTTCTGTTAATTTTTCGCGCCATGGATCGGATTGCATGATTGACTCCTTTAGCTGAACCGGACTGAGTCACTATAACAAGCCTGAGTAGTGTTTGTGAGCCACTGTTCAGACCGCAGAAACAAAAGACGCGCTAAGTAGCGCGTCATTGTTAAACTAAATAAGATGTTCCGGCCTGGTTGGATCACTCCACTCGGTGTGATATTTCTGGCCAGCCGGTTTGTCTGTACGCTGATAGGTATGCGCGCCGAAGTAGTCTCGCTGCCCTTGCAACAAGTTGGCAGGTAGGACTGCGGTGCGGTATGAATCATAGTAACTCAACGCCGACATCATAGCAGGACAAGGGATCCCATGCACCGCGCTCAGTGCGACCGCGCCACGCCAATCATCCTGATGGCTGGCCAGTTGTTCTACAAAGAACGGGGCCATCAGCAGGTTTGGCAAATCAGCTTGCTTCTCGAAAGCCTGTGTAATTGACTGCAAAAACACAGCGCGAATAATACAACCTGCGCGCCAGATTTTTGCGATCTCTGCAAAGTGGAGTGTCCAGCCCTGCTCTTTAGCGGCAGCGTCCATGAGCTGAAAGCCCTGCGCGTATGCGCATATTTTCGAACAGTAGAGCGCATGCTCAAGCTGACGAATAACCGTTTCTCGTTGATCTTCTGCAATCACTGGCGCAGTAGGGCCTGCCAGCGTATTCGCTGCAGCGACGCGTTCGGTTTTCAGACTCGACAGGCTTCTGGCGAAAACAGCCTGAGCAATGGTTTGTGCCGGTGAGCCAATTTGCAGTGCACTCACAGCAGTCCATAGCCCGGTACCCTTCTGACCCGCTTTATCCAGAATAACGTCAACCAGTGGCTGTTGTGACTCAGCGTCAGTTTGCTCCAGCACTTCAGCGCTGATCTCAATCAGGTAAGAATCCAGCGGTCCCTCGGTCCATTTGCGGAATACCCGGGCAATCTCAGCAGGCGTCATACCAAGCGCAACACGCATAACATGATACGTCTCGCAAATGAGCTGCATATCGGCATATTCAATACCGTTGTGTACCATTTTGACGTAATGACCTGCGCCATTTGGACCGATGTACGCCGCACATGGTTCACCCTCAGTGACAGGCTTACCCGGCTCTGCCGTTTCAATAGGCTTACCGGTTTGTGGATCGACTTTAGCGGCAATGGCTTTTAGCATGGGGGCAACACGTTTCCAGGCCTTTTCAGAGCCTGACGGCATCAATGAAGGTCCGAAACGGGCACCTACCTCACCGCCTGACACGGCAGTGGTAAAGAATTGGAATTTATCGGCGTATTTCTGCTCGCGGGCGACGGAGTCAGTCCATAGACTGTTGCCAGTATCAATAACCACATCATCCGGAGAAAGCCCGGCAGTAATCAATTGCTCACAAACAGCGTCCACGGCGTCACCAGCAGGAATGGATAGCAAAATAACAGCGGGTGAGGTCAATGAATCAAGCATAGCGTCTAAGGCAGAAACAGGAATAATACGTGCAGGTTGTTCTCCCCGCTCCTTCTCATCCTGTTTTACGATAGCTTCAACACGCCCGGCATCCAGGTCAAAACAAGCCACCCGATACCCATGATCAGCCAAATTCAGCGCCAGGTTTTTACCCATCACGCCTAACCCTACAACACCGATATCACATGAATTGGCTTGTGCTTGTTCGCCACTTGCTCGCATGAAACTGCCCTCAGACTTTAGATGGGTGCGCATAATACCACTCAGCCAACGAATGAAAAGTATTAACCGCTGATTTTTCGCTTAAATTCCAATACAGATTACAGATTGGAACAACCGGCAGTTCACAGTACTGAAAACCGGTGTTCTCAAAGTGTAGCAGGTCTGATGAGTGGTGTCGGCCTCAGTCACATCCTGAGGCCGTTACGTTTTATCGGGGAAAGTCGGTATAGCGAAAAACCGCAAACGACCGTCGGGCTTGTAAAAACAAATGCTGAATACGGATATTCGGCTGATCGTTGGGACACTTATAACGCGTATCCAGTTTCAGCGACCATCCACCGGTTGGCGTAAGTAAGGGGGTGTTAAAGGTGACTTCTTTGTCGCTGGCGTTAAAACACAGCAACCAGTGTTCTGTTTCTTCATTGCTTTGCGGTACACCACGAATTTCCAGCGCAAACGCTTTATTATTCTCCGCCTGCCAGTCCTCGCTCTCTTTGTCGCTGCCGTCTGGTTTGTACCAGTTAACCATGCTGACATTAGGATGAAGCTGAAACGGATCATCAGGTAAAAACGCACTGTTTAGCAATACCGACGATTTACGCAACGCAATGACGTACTGACAAAAGGCCAAAAAGTCCTGCTTGCGTTTGTCCAGGCGCCAGTCAAACCAACTGATTTCATTGTCCTGGCAATAGGCATTGTTGTTGCCTTGCTGGGTTCGGCTCAGTTCGTCCCCGCCTAACATGTGCGGCGTTCCCTGAGACAACAGCAAGGTCGCAAACAAATTGCGTTTTTGCTGTTCACGAATCGCAATGATTTGCTTGTCCTGCGTCTCACCTTCTACGCCATAATTAGCCGACAGGTTGTGTCCATGACCATCGCGGTTGTCTTCACCATTCGCCAGATTATGGCGCTCGGCATAACTCACTAAATCCTGTAGCGTAAAACCATCGTGGTAAGTAACGTTATTGACTGACGTATTGATGTGCCTGAATTGTTTAGGAAAGATATCTCGGGACCCCATCAACCGGGTAGCAAAATCAGCTGTGCTGCCAGTATCACCACGCCAGAATGCGCGAACAGAATCGCGGAACTTATCATTACATTCGAGCCAGTGAGCGCCGAATGCGCCCAGTTGATAACCTCCCGGGCCGATGTCCCAGGGTTCGGCTATAAGTACACAACCTTTTAATACCGGATCCTGCTGAATAGCTCTTAATAACCCTGCAAACGGTGAAAACTGCTGTGGATCGCGTCCAAGACAAGCGGCCAAATCAAAGCGAAAGCCGTCTACCCCAATAACTGATACCCAATACCGCAGCGCATCCATAATCAGCGTTGTCATGATGGGATGTGCTGAATAAACGGTATTTCCGCAGCCCGAATGGTTGCTGTAAACCAGTTTCCCGGACGCGGTTTGTTCTTGAAGATAAGCCTGATGAGGGAAAAATCCTCGGAATGACAAAACAGGGCCGTCTTTTCCGCCTTCCGCGGTATGGTTAAACACCACATCGACAACCACTTCCATACCCGCTTCGTGATAAGCATCGACCATGTTCATGCATTCTTTAATTGCATGTTTCTGACTGTAACGCGGCTCAGGAGCGAAGTAATTGACCGGGTTGTAACCCCAATAATTCGTCAGGCCCTTTTCGGTAATGTACGGCTCCGGCATAAATGCGGCCAGCGGCATAAACTGTACGGTTGTTACCCCTAAACCGGTCAGGTGTTCAATCACGGCTTCATGGGCAGCACCATTGAATTTACCGCGATCCGCTTCCGGGATTTGCGGATGTAACTGCGTTAATCCTTTCAGGTGCGCTTCATATACAACCCGCTGATTACGCGGAATGTCTGGTTTGGCCGGGCGATGATCATTGCTACATTCCGTTGGCTCTACGACCACGGATTTTGCAACCATAAATTGGCTGTCACCCTTGTACTGCCGCTCATTCCAATGCATAGCGCGGCTGAGCATTTTTGCATAAGGGTCGATCAGCAGTTTATCTGTTGGTACGCTCAACAGAGTTTCTTCACCTCGTTCAACCCGGTAGCCATATAGCTGGCCGGCTTCAACTCCCTTGACAGACACATGCCATACGTCACCCGTTTTCGCTGGCATGACCAACTCTTCAAGTGTTTCTTCCGTGTCAGGGTGAAACAGACATAACACGACGGCCCTTGCATCAGGACACTGTACTGCAAAATTACAACCTGTCGGAGTGACCGTTGCGCCTAGCGGATAAGGCTCACCAAGACCGACTTCCTCTATCAGGGGTTGCGCCACGCTGTTCACAGCTGCTCCTATTCAATTACAATAAATACGGTTGCCAATGGGGGTAATGTGATCTCGATGGAATGCGGTTGATTATTCCATGAGACAGGCGTGGCGTTGAATTGTTTTTCGCACTGGTAGCCACTGCCCCAATATACGCGATCATCGGTATTCAATACCAGTTTATATTTGCCTGCTCGTTGCACGCCTAACCGAAATTGCTCTCTGGGAACTGGCGTGAAATTGCTCACGACATACACTTGTTGTTCACTGCCGGTAGCCTTTCGCATAAACGAGATAACGCTTTGATCGGCATTTTCGTGGTCAATCCAACTAAAACTGCCATGGTCGTGATCGCCTTCGTATAGCGCAGGATAATGCTTGTAGAGCGCATTCAAGTCGCGATACAGGCGCTGAATGCCCGCATGCTTGTCGAACTGTAACAACGACCAGTCAACCGAGCTGTCGTGATTCCATTCTGATGCCTGGGCAATCTCATTGCCCATGAAATTCAATTTTTTGCCCGGATGACCATACATAAAGCCTGCGTAGCTGCGCAAATTAGCAGCTTGTTGCCATTCATCACCAGGCATTTTACCAATTAAGCTGCCCTTACCGTGTACCACTTCATCATGAGATATGGGCAGTACGAAGTTTTCATCAAACGCGTACACCATACTGAATGTCATCTCGCCATGGTGATAGACCCGGTAGGCGGGGTCTTTGGCAATATAATGCAGTGAGTCGTGCATCCAGCCCATATTCCATTTGAATCCGAATCCCAGTCCGCCTTCGAATACCGGTCTGGATACTTTGGGAAAACTGGTCGACTCTTCGGCGATTGTCATGGCGTGTGGGAACTGCTTGTACACTTCTTCGTTCATCCAGCGCAATAAACTGATTGCCTCGTAGTTCTCGTTGCCACCATCCACGTTAGGGATCCATTCCCCGTCGTTACGCGAGTAGTCCAGATATAACATACTGGCAACGGCGTCAACTCGCAGTCCGTCAACGTGGAAGTGTTCCAGCCAGTAGAGGGCATTGGCCACTAAAAACTGGCGGACCGTTTGCTTACCAAAATCGTAGATGCACGAATTCCAATCCGGATGCCAACCTTTGCGCGGGTCTTCATACTCGTAGACATGGGTACCGTCAAAGCGGGCTAAACCATGACCATCTTCCGGGAAGTGAGCGGGAACCCAGTCGATAATGACACCAATGCCGGCCTGGTGGCAGGTGTCGACGAAGTATTTGAATTCATCCGGTGAACCAAAACGGCTGGTTGGCGCGAACAACCCGACCGGCTGATAACCCCATGAACCATCGAATGGGTATTCTGAAATTGGTAACAGCTCGATATGGGTATACCCCATTTCCAGCACATAATTAACCAGCTCTTCCGCCAACTCCCTGTAAGTAAGATAACGTTGCTGCGTATCTCGCGGACGCTTCCATGACCCAAGGTGCACTTCATAAATGCTCATTGGCTGTTGGTATTTGTTGCTCGAGGCGGCTTTATTCAACCATTCA
>NZ_CFIDRX010000066.1:20103-22201 GCF_984433645.1 Marisediminitalea sp. | reverse complement strand
ATTGTTGAACGTGTGTCGGGCGAGTACGTGTTGGGCAGAATTCGTGCAGGCATCCTCGAACAAGGTTTTGTCGATTTAGTCCGTGAAGCCGGTGTAAACGAACGCATGGATAAAGAAGGCCATGTACACGAAGGGTTCGACATTTCTTATTACGGACAGGTGTTTAACATCAACATTAAAGAGCTGACCGAAGGCAAAACGGTCATGTGTTATGGCCAGACCGAAATCACCCGGGATCTTATGGAAGCCCGGGAGGCTGCAGCGCTCACCACGTATTACGAGTCGTCTGAAACGGCTATTCACGATGCCAAAAGCGATGCTCCCTATGTTACTTTTGAACATGGCGGTGAAGCCTATCGCCTTAATTGCGACGTAGTAGTGGGCTGTGATGGCTTTCACGGTGTGTCCCGGCAAACGATTCCGGCTGAACAGCGCACCGAGCACGAACGTGTGTACCCCTTTGGCTGGCTGGGCTTACTCAGCGATACACCGCCGGTCAGCGACGAGCTGATTTACTGTAAAACCAAGCGCGGCTTCGCACTGGCCAGTATGCGTTCAGAAACCCGTTCACGGTATTATTTACAAGTACCACTCGACCATAAAGTAGAAGAATGGACCGACGAGCGCTTCTGGGAAGAGTTGAAAAAACGCTTACCTGAAGAGATGGCCGCCAGACTGGTGACCGGCCCCAGTATTGAAAAGAGCATTGCGCCACTGCGCAGTTTTGTGTGCGAGCCAATGCAATGGGGAAATCTGTTCCTGGTAGGCGACGCAGCGCATATCGTTCCACCTACCGGTGCCAAAGGACTGAACCTGGCCGCGTCGGACGTCGCGACGCTTTATAAGTTATTGTGTAAAGCCTATAGCGAAGGTGATATGTCGGTGCTGCAACGTTACTCCGAAATTGCATTACGCAGGGTGTGGCACGGCGAACGTTTTTCATGGTGGATGAGCAACATGCTCCACGACTTCGACGAACAGGAAGTGGGCGGCATGCAAAAAGCCACCTTCGACCAATTTATGACATCAGAACTGGATTTCTTCCTGAATCATCAGGCAGGCAAACAGGTCATCGCGACCCAGTATGTTGGTATGCCTTATGAGAACATTGACTAGCGTTTAACCCGCTTCCTCACTGGGCGCGCTGATGTCACCACAGTGTGCCCTTTTTTATGCCTGCGTTACACCACGGTCTGTGCCCGACACATTGTCTATAAAGCCAAATTTTTCTTAGCAAAATTATAATCATCTGTTATTGTTAACAAAATTGAGTAGTACACAGACAAGGAATGGTCGATGTTTTTTGCATCTCGCAGAAAGACTTTACTTGCGGCGACAGTGGTAGCAACCGTATTAAGTGGCTGTGGCACAACTGATAAACGCCCGGAATCCTACCAGGATGTATTTCACGTTAGTGCCCGTTTGCCGGCTCATGCAAGCCGCTTGGCATCCCATACTTCATTGCAGCAAGCACTGATAAAACGAAATTTAGTGATTGCCGAATCCGGCGATATCTTACCTGTGAATGGTCGCAGTTGCGGTACCCCATTATATTACCACTTTACCTCACTCACACTGCCAGTGTATCTGTCATCTCATGCTGATTTGTATGCAGGCTATTATGCGGATGTCGATAAAATTGACCAACAATGGCAGATAGTCGATACCGATCTGTCTTTCAGCCACACCCGGCCAACCGGTGTGTCTGTGTCACTGTTTGCCATGAGTTTATCTGGCAAGCTGGCGCCGAATGACACTGTATTTATCCGCCCTTCACCACAGACATCGCCGGACGAACAAAAAGCCCTGATTTCGCAAGTTAAGCGATTACTCCCGGGCGTTAAGGTTAAGGGGATATCTCGCAATTCAAATACCCAAATTAACGCCAGCGTCGCATCGTCAGAGGCAAGATTAAGAGAACTCATCGATACCAAAAAATCGGCGGTAGGCACCGTGGTCGACGAACAGGTGCTACTCGCCTGTAGTGAGCTTCGCGATTTCATCAACCCTGTTTCTGTGCGCACCGTGCAATCACGATACACTGCAGAAGAAGCGATAGAAGCGCTACCATCAGACGCTGATTTTACTGCATTGGACA
>NZ_CFIDRX010000066.1:0-20093 GCF_984433645.1 Marisediminitalea sp. | reverse complement strand
ACAAATGCTATTACCGTCAGATAAATACATGACGGTTGATGGCGATATCGTTGAATACACAGCCTATTTCCAAAAACGACAACAGGACCCCTGTGCTTCGGGCAACAGCCAAAATGCCGCGTTGTGTCGGAAACGGGTCAGCGATGGCGAACAACGCCAGGTTAAAAATAAAGTCATCATGACAATACCCACTTCACAACGTTAACGACTTCACTTTATCAAGGACAGAGCAAAGGACACAGTATGAAACACGCAGTTACTGTACACCTGAAGATACTTGCCATACTGGTATTATTTGCCATTTATGTCAGCCTCGAACTTTCACTGAATATTTTACTGATCGATATGTATGCCCAGCCGTTTGAGCTGGTACTGGGTGAATACCATATAGCAGCCGAGCGGCTGGAATTGTTTGGCAGAACCTTGTCGGGCTTTGGTCTGGCCTTGTTTGCGGTCACACTCGTTCCGATTCGATTCTTCGGTGTTACCCAATCAGAAAGTCACACTCGCCCGGTAATTAGTGCCAGGGGAAAGTGGTTGTTACGCCCTTTGGCCTTTTTGGCAATTTGGGCACTGATCATTCCGTCCATTAGGGTGTTGATTGATGGTGTTGTCGACTCACAGTCCAGTGATGCCAAACTCAGTGCTGTGCGTGCAATCGTATATAAAGAAGCTTACCTCGCCAAAGCTGTTAGCATTGAAGGGTTTCCGGAATTTGACCACATAGTAGCGGACCCTGATCGCAGGGATTTAATGGTCGCGCTCATTCCGTCACTGGCGTTTTTCTCCAATGGCTTCAACACGCTGATCGGAAACAACATTGACAGCATGGCCAATACCTTTTTGTTGAATAAGCAAGAAGATGATTTTATTGCCGAGGCGCTACCCAGAATTCGTCGTTTTGATCAGCAGTATGAAGCCCAGTGGCAACTGTATGAATCAGCTTCCCGCGCTTATCTGGAGGCATTTCGCAAGGAAAACGATCATTACGCGCGCGAACAAGAGCGGTTAACCCTGCTCAATAACGCCAATAAGCACATTAATTCGCGTTGGGAACGCTACGCCGTTCAGCTACTAGAAGCTGGAGATTTCAGGGAAGACTACACCACCAATGAGAATATTCGCGATCAATACCGTAACTACCGTGACCAGGCACTAAGTTCGCGATGCAACACAGCCTGCGAAGAGCAAGCTAAAAGGAATTTTGCGCGCTACCTTACAACCCTGAAGTTTGAAAGCGGTGAATCCTTCGGCCTTTCACTGCAGGCAGAAGACGTTATTTTCAATAAGTTCGTTAAATCAAAATACAACCTGGCCGCCATCTTTAAACGTGGCCGCTTGCGCTATTTACAGGAAGCATTTGGTATTCCGGAAGAAATGACGTATGAACAATACCAGCAATCTGATTTGATGATGAGTCACCTGCGCGACTATATCGCCGGTCAGGGTATTACCTTGCCTGTCGGCTGGAAAACAACCGATATGCAACCTCTTATTAATGCCATTGCCGCTAAATATCAGGGTTTAGCCGCCGCAGAGTGGGATAAATACCTGCAAGCAGCCAGCTATAAAATGCCTGAGCCAGGTCTCTCTAAACCCGCCTTTGCTTCACATGCAATTGTCACCAGCGCGGCTCGGGAAGCATTGGGCCCCTATTATCTTCCTGCGTTCACGCCCAGTATTGCGGAAAGTCGTTACAAAGCACTTTGGCTGGACAGCCAGGACAATATTTCATTCATTAAAATGATCACATCGACCGCGGCTACCACCGCCTTTTCACCCGGCGGCAGCATGTTTCAATTGGGACGTGACGCTGTAAAACTGGCCGTTATTCCCCCCGCCAGTATCTTTGCCAGTCTGCTTGCGGTATTTCTGCTTTTTTTCAAAATTGGCAATTATTTATGGCCTCGAAGTAAGGTGTATTTTGGCGGCGCTTTACTTGCGGCCGTTGTTCTGTTGGTCACCCCAACCGTTTCGGCCTTAATGCAATCCAACGCTTATCACAACATCACCACCCGATTCGCCCAACAGGTCAGCCAGGACAATCTGTATGACAACCTGCTTACATCAACCTTCGGGTATATGCTGGATATAGAGTCTGGACTCTACAGTCAGTATCGCCAGGTTGGCGTTGTTCGTGAGGTGCGTCGTGCCATGCTCGCCAATACAGAACAATCGACTAACGAAGGCGAAACCACCAGCGCGCAGAACGCAGCGCCCTCGCCGCTGCGCACTTTCGACAATATCTTTTACGACTTATTGTCGTTTTTACCTGAAAAACTCGGAAGCGGTGAAATCATCAAACCATTTGATGCCAACATAACTGTGTTAAAGCAGGATTTGAATGTGGGTGCTTATCTGGGGATTTACCTGGAGGGCGATAAAGTGTCCGAGGTAAAAATGCCGAATTTCATGCAGGATACTGACTTTGGTCTGCTGGCCGAACAGAAATATTTTTACCGGCCAGACTGGCAGTCTCTTGCTTCCGAATTTATTGAAAATGCAAACAGTCCGGACTATTGGATTAAACTGGCAAATGGCGATTTAGCCAAGGAGTCACTGGTAACAAAAATTGAACGAAACATGTCGGATTACCTCAATACTCAGGGCGGTTTAGTCACCCTGTTAAAATCCATTCAATCACAAGGCTACCGCAACCTGATATTACTTCAGCTAGGTCAGGCTAACCGTTACCGGTGCTTTGTCATTGGCGACATAGACGCTCTAATGATTACCGACTCAATCCAATCCAACTTTGTTGACTATAAAGAACTGCCCAACTGCAAAGCGAGAATATAAGTGAACGAGCTACAGCACCGAATAAAAAAATTGTTCGCGGAAAACCTCTCCGTCATCATCATGATGTTGGCGGTTTTCTTCGCGACACACTATTTCTTTGACCAGCAACAACAGGCCCTGAGCGACGTAATTCGTCAATTTGAAATATTAAAACTAAAACTGTCTTTAACCATGGAGTAGCGCAATGCAGGATAACGAACAAAAACAACCAAGCCGTATTTCGTTCAAATTTGATATCACCACGTTTATCGGACTTTGCGGTGCTATGTATCTGGCCTACTCTGTGCACGTGAAAAACGTGGAAAATACGCAAAAGGTCAACGCCCTGTTACAAAAGTACGAGCAGACGCTGGATGCGGCCATTGCAGGCGACAAAGTGACACTTGCGCGATATCAGGCAAACGTTGAAAAGATACTGAATTCACTGACGCCGGAAGAGCGAAAGCTGATGCTGTCATTATTGACTACCAATAACGTCAAAAACTAAATAAACCAACTTACATAAAAAGCGCCCGTTGTCGGGCGCTTATCAAGTAATGACATCTGAATCTACAAACCTTACTTACGTTTTCTCAGACGCAAAAACATAAACGCTCCTGAAACAAGTAACAGGCTCAACGCCCCTGGCGCAGAAGCCGTTGATGGTGGTGTTACCACTGAGGTTTCAGCTGAGATTTTGTTGATGACCGCAGTTTCAAAATCGGTAAATGAACTGGCAGGTTGAACAAATGCGCCCGGACCACCAATAACATAGTCATTGTAGAACGTGGCAAGGGAAGTAGAACCAATGGGCAGACCATTAATGGTAAAACCTTGTGCTACAGCTGCATCACGTGAAGCCGCGGTGGTTGAACTTGTTGAGGCACCATCGCCAGATACGTCAATAACCGTACCGACGGTGGCATCCAACCCATTATTTAACAACAGGTCAACGGCGCGGTTAATACCGGCGTAAATTGCAGTACCACCGCCACCTGGACGTGAGAAGTTGTCCAGTAAATCTGCGTAAGCGTTAGCCTGAGCAGCGCTGGTCAAGATAGTGAACGCGTCTAGCGCGGTTGAGTAATAACTTGATGCAAAAAACACAACGTTTACGGCAATACCGTTGGTCGATGCAGCAATGTTTTGTTGGACACTGGTATCGCGAAATGCATTCGCATAACCGTCCATTTGCAGGGTATATTCGGCGGTGCTTACACTGCCGGAAACATCAATCACAAGTGACAATTCCAGGTCTACCAGTGCAGCATTGGCGTGAGAGGCCGCACCGTACATCAGCATTCCAGCTAAAGCGAATCCGAGTTTCTTAAAGTTCATCTTTCTTTCCTTGAGATATATCTATTTTGAAGTATTAGCGTGAACAAAAACAGAAAATGCTCACATTTTGACTAACAGCAAATGTCAGACCAACTCTAAAAACTCATTAAAAAACAAGAAAATGATAAATATCATATTTTACTAATATAAAATATGTAAAAAAAGCCGACATAAAGTCGGGACGATACGTTGACTAAAATTTGCGACACTGGTTACTGTTAATCGTTTCAATAATAAGTACCATGAAGGTTGATTCGAATTACTGGAACAAGGCATGGATTTAGGAATTAAAGGAAAACACGCCATTGTATGTGCGTCCAGCCGCGGTCTTGGACGGGCTTGTGCGCAGGCACTGGCAGAAGCCGGAGTAAATTTGGTTATAAATGGCTTAAATGAACAACGGCTTGCCCTGGTAGCAAAAGAAATTGAAGAGTCGACTGGCGTAACGGTTATCCCTGTTGCTGCCGATGTCAGCACTGAAGAAGGACAGATGGCGCTGCTTGCGGCCTGCCCCGAGCCAGATATTTTAGTGAACAACAATGCTGGTCCGCCGTTAAAAGATTTTCGCCAACTTGATAAAAACGCCATGATTGACGGGGTAAATATGAATATGCTCACCCCAATCAGCCTGATACAACAGGTTATCGATTCGATGGCGGCAAAAGGATTCGGCCGTATTGTAAATATCACGTCCATGACAGTGAAAATGCCCGTTGCCGGCCTGGATTTATCCAGTGGCGCCCGCGCTGGCTTAACCGCTTTTCTGGCGGGGATTGCTCGTACCGTGGCCGACAAAAACGTTACCATTAATAATATTTTGCCCGGCTATTTTGCTACCGACCGACTGGAAGGCGTGTTCAAAGCGGGCATGGAGCGTACCGGCCAGGACCGGGACGCCGTAGCAACAGAACTCGCGGCCAAGGTGCCCGCTGGACGATTTGGCGTACCTGCTGAATTTGGCAATACCTGTGCTTTCCTATGCAGTCAGCATGCCGGCTACATTACCGGTCAGAACGTATTATTAGACGGCGGCCTCAACCCCAGCGCCTTCTAAACCAGCGCTTCGCCGCTTTCCCCCAACAACCTATTATGTGCAACCTGAGATCTTCGGGTTGACATGCGCCGCAACATATACGATATTTCACATATGTGTTATTTCATATATTAAAGTATGCATCCGTTATCGTTTTACAAATGCCTTGCCGAAGACACCCGGCTTAAATCGCTCTTGTTAATCACACAGGTTGGCGAGGCTTGCGTGTGTGATCTGATGGAAGCACTGCAATTGGATCAGCCCAAAACCTCACGACACCTCGCGGAGCTGCGCAAGTGCGGGCTCCTGCTGGACGAGCGTCGCGGTAAATGGGTGTATTATCGTTTGCATCCCGAGCTGCCGGACTGGGCGCGCAAGGTGCTGCGAGAAACGCTTTCGCATAACGGGGATTACACTCGCGATGCACTCGCCCGCATTCAGTGCTGTCAGCAACAAAATGGCTGTTGCTGAGCGCATTTCATCACTCATTTTTATTCACTGAGGTTCCCCAATGAAAGTTTTGTATATCTGCACACACAATCGCTGCAGAAGTATTTTGTCTGAAGCAATCACCAACCATGTTGCCGGTGACGTGATCACCGCTAAAAGTGCGGGCAGTCAGCCCGTCGGAGAAGTACATCCACTGTCACTGAAATACCTAAGTGAAGCAGGAATACCGACAGAAGGACTGAAGAGTCAGTCATGGGATGAATTCGAGGCTTTTGCGCCCGACCTGGTAATTACTGTTTGCGATTCAGCGGCTGGTGAATCCTGCCCGGTCTGGTTTGGAAAGAGTGTCAAAGTGCACTGGGGATTGAGCGATCCCTCTAAACTCACCGGTAGCGAAGAAGATATTGCCCGTGCATTCAATGACACGATTGCGCAAATTTCAGCGCGCGTAACAGACCTGAAGACCATTGCCGAGCAACCCTTTACTCCGGAGAGCTTACGCGCGTCACTGGCCAATTTGGGAGCGCAATAATGGCGAATAGCGAGAGGAATTTACCCAACGTAGACAACGCCCAGTTTCACATGCCGGATGTCAACAAGCTGGTCGGTACCCCGCTCTCTCACCCGCCTCGCATTCTGTTACTTTACGGCTCGCTAAGAGCACGCTCTTTCAGCCGTTTAGTGGTTGAAGAGTCCGCTCGGTTACTGAGTGCGATGGGTGCCGAGGTGAAAATATTTAACCCGACCGGCCTGCCCCAACCTGATTCAGGCGAGGATACGCACCCGAAAGTAACAGAGCTTCGTGAGCTGATGATGTGGTCTGAAGGTCAGGTATGGTGTTCTCCCGAACGCCACGGTGCGATGACAGGTATATTTAAAAGTCAGATCGATTGGGTCCCCCTCAATATGGGAGGTGTGCGACCGACTCAGGGCAAGACACTGGCAGTAATGCAAGTCTGTGGCGGCTCACAGTCGTTCAATGTGGTTAATCAATTACGTGTGTTGGGACGGTGGATGCGCATGGTGACCATTCCCAATCAGTCCTCCGTGGCAAAAGCGTTTCTGGAGTTTGACGATAACGACCGCATGAAGCCCTCTCCGTACTACAACCGAATAGTAGACGTGATGGAAGAACTGATGAAATTCACTTTGTTGTTACGCCACAATAAAGACTATTTTGTAGACCGCTATTCAGAGCGCGTCGAGTCAGCAGAGCAAGTTAGTCAGCGCGTCAATCAACGCAACCTTTAACCTCACAGCATAACGAGCAGGAATACAAAATGGGATTATTTGAACGCTACCTAACCGTTTGGGTAGCCCTCGCGATATTCGCAGGAATGGGTGCAGGCGCCATCGCGCCCGACTTGTTTGCCAGCGTTGCAGCGTTGGAATATGCACAGGTTAATCTGGTGATTGCCGTACTGATCTGGGTGATGATATTTCCGATGATGGTGCAAATCGACTTCACCTCAATAAAAGACGTGGGCAAGAAACCCAGAGGACTCGTTCTTACACTGGTCATCAATTGGCTGGTAAAACCGTTTACCATGGCACTGCTTGGTTGGCTGTTCTTCAAAGGTATCTTTGCCGATTGGGTCGATCCTACTACCGCTACGGAATATATTGCCGGGGTGATTTTACTCGGTGTCGCCCCCTGCACGGCGATGGTATTTGTCTGGAGCCAACTCACTAAAGGCGATGCCAATTACACGCTGGTGCAGGTCTCAATCAACGATATCATCATGATATTCGCCTTTGCCCCCATCGCGGGTTTACTGCTTGGTGTTACGGATATTACGGTTCCCTGGGACACACTGCTGCTATCGGTTGTGTTATACGTGTTGATTCCGCTGGTCGCTGGCGCCCTGGTGCGCAATAAGCTGGACAAGGCAAACGATCACTCACAACTGGAACGTTTTTTGTCAGCGATGAAGCCCTGGTCAATCGTTGGCCTGCTGGCAACGGTAGTTCTCCTGTTCGGCTTTCAGTCTGACACTATTATGGCTAAACCCCAGGCCATTGTGCTGATAGCCATTCCTTTGTTGATTCAAACCTACGGTATTTTCGCAATCGCCTACCTGATTGCCAAACAAATGAAACTGCCACACAACATTGCGGCACCGGCTTGCATGATAGGCACGTCTAACTTCTTTGAACTTGCCGTTGCTGTAGCGATTTCCCTGTTCGGTTTGCACTCAGGTGCAGCACTGGCCACGGTTGTTGGTGTACTGGTAGAAGTGCCGGTGATGCTGTCGTTAGTGTGGTTTGCAAACCGCACTCGCAGCTGGTTTGAATAATGAAATAGTGAATTTGTTTGGCGTTTTATTGGCGTTTTAAAAACAGCCTGGCGTAATAATCAACGCCGGGCTTTTATTCCTCGAAACTGACAATGAAACGGAGTCCGAGTAACACTGCATCGTCGGTTGTCAATGACGCACCAGGCGAGCCAATCCATTGTATATTAGGCTGTATCGACAGGTAGTCATTAACAGCAACGGAATAAGTTACCTCTATAACCGATTCACCACTCGCGAGAGGCTGTTCAGCGTTCTCAGAGACTTTTGCATGTGCCCAGGCCATGCCCCAACTGTCATCGGCTCGCCCAATTAATCCTGCATTGCCGGTGACCCCGACAGAATAGAATTCATCGAAGAAGTTAAACGATGACGCACCAGCTCCCACACGCCCGAAAAGGGTGATATCGTTAAACGTATGTTCACCGCGCAAATACCAACCGTCATTGCGCTGTCCGGTACTTTGTACACTATTCAGGTACGTTGAATCATCTGTATAACCCCACCACCCCAGCAACAACCGGGTAGAGGTATCCTGATACTGGTATTCGCCGGTTAATAGCAGATTGGTTTTGTCAGGTTGTTCGCTAGGTTGGCGGTACGACAAGCCTGGTGACCCCGGGGCCCCATCGGTAATGGCAAATTTTGCGGTATGATTACCCTGGTAATAGGCAAACCTGGCAGTAACACCCGGCGCAGGGTAAGTCCCCGGCCCGTTTGGCCCACTGACGCCAAACACAGTCCCCATACCAAATGCGCTTTGCACAAATAAATTGGCACTCTCGAGCACATCAAATTCGTAGTTTATGTCGTAAATTCCGAACAGGACTGACAGATGTTCACGGCTAAATTCCAATGCCAGCTTACCCCAATGTAAACCCGCAGAATTCGCTTCAATGTTACTCACACCCTGCTCGTCACCGACCAGCTCAGAGACTGAATGGTTGTCGGTAAGCCACACTTCAGAGTGAAGTTTAAAACTAGGATTAAACGCATACTCAACGCCAAAGGCAGAGTAATACAACAACGCTGAGGACCTGTCGATGCCGCCTTTTACATTGGCAAAGCTGTCAACAACCACCTCGGCGTAAATCTCTGTGTCATTGGGCAGTGCATCCGTTGAAATTAAATCAATCAAACAGCTACCTGGATTTTTTATGCCTGTATTAGCAAGGAGGAGAAGCCGATACTCGTTGGTATCTTTTGCTCACATTTCCCTGACGGTCTGGTTTAATCATAGTTCAGCCTGAAGCATGATTACCAGTGCTACCTATACAATAACCACATAAAAACCAATGGACTAGTAGACTTTGGGTGCATTGACGACGCAATCGCGTCGCCAAAATCAGTACAAAGATGTGTTACGCCGGCGCTTTTACAAACTGGATATTACGCTTTCGCATTAATACACAACTCAGAGCCCACATCAGGAAACCGCCGAAGAACAGCATTGCTGAAGCGTAGCCAGTTTGATTGAACGTAGCGCCACCAGCAAGCAGTGCGCCACCGACCCAGGGACCAATCGCATTTGCTGTATTAAAAGCACACTGTACCAGCGCCCCAATCATTGCATGGCCTGTAGGAGACACATCAAGCAGCATTGACTGAATAACCGCCGCTAAGCCTACACTCGCGCCCAAACAAAATACCGCCAGATACAACAACCAGATGTTGTGCGCAGCCTGAACGTATAGAACAGCAATGACCACACTGCATAACAAGGCTATGCCTGTGGTGCTAACCGGTGATTTGTCTGCCAGCTTTCCACACGCCCAGTTCCCAATAGTGGTACCAATACCAAACATCATCATGGCAATTGAGATAGTGTATTCCGGCGTTTCGGTAACCACTAAAATCGTGTCTGCCAGGTAAGTGTAAATACAAAATACGCCGCCAAAACCGATAAAGATGATGCCGGAGATGGACCAGACCAGCTTGTTCTTCAACACGCCGAACTCATCTTTCAGACTGGTCGGCTTGGTAACCGGGCTACTTGGCACCAGTTTATACACCAATAAGGTCGCCACCAGCGCAAGTACCGCAACAATGGCCATACACAGTCGCCAGCTGACATACTGCCCCACCAGAGTCGCCATGGGCACACCAACAATTGTGGCAATGGTTAATCCGGAAAACACAAAAGACATGTAACTCGCGCGTTTTCCCATAGGCGCCATACTGGCAGCGACTAATAACGACGTCGCAAAATAAGCGCCATGCGGCAAACCCGACAGCACCCGGTAAAACACCATTTCGGGCAACGACGTTGCAATCGCACTTAATCCATTTGCTACACACATCATACCGGTGAACAACATCAGTGCGGTTCGGCGGTTCATCTTATTGGTGAGCAGCATGAACAACGGGGCGCCTATAACCACACCAATGGCATAACCGCTGATCACATACCCCGCAGCAGATGGCGTGACATCAAATGATGCCGCAATGAGCGGCAGCATAGACATCGATGCAAACTCAGTTAGACCAAGAATAAACGTCCCCAGTGCCATAATAAAAATTGGCCAGAAAGTGGACGAATTACCAGACACTTGTGGTGCAGTGACAGACATGAAACCTCTTAAATCGTGTAAAAATCAATAGACAATCAACCCCGGGCATGACCATGCATCGAGGGCGTAAATATAACTGTGTAGGGAAATCAGCAGTCCGGCTGAATAATTCGGCGAGTCTTTAGAGTTGTAGGTAAATGAAGCGACTTGCCGATGCGTAATTTGTATTTTTTGGCTGTAAACCAGCTTGATATGATTATACGCGACATCAGGCTAAAGTATAAAGCCCAATTGTCGCGATAATTTGTGTGTTAGCCCAGTATTTTTTCTTTTAGCATGGACGCCTAAGGTAAGTAATCTTCGCCGGCTGCCGCGGTAAAGGCCATTTCCACTAACCAGTCGGGATCCGCCAGTTCCACTTTGACACAGGCCCGACTCGGGGCCGTTCCTTCATCAAACCAGTTGTCCCACACCGCATTCAAGCGATCGACATTGGCAAAATCAGTAATGTAAATGGTGACGGTTAAAATACGGCTTTTATCGCTGCCGATTAATGCCAGCATGTCTTCCGCCTGCTTAAATACCTGCTCGACCTGACCTTCAATATCCGTAATGCCCTCACACTCCGGCACTTCAACAAAATTGGCAATACCGTTAAATACGGTGATTTCTGACCAGCGACGCGTGGGGTTTATGCGATGAATTTTCATAACCGTCCTAATTGAATTGAGTGCGCGCAGTATACAGACAAGCTAGCGACGATGCATCGACATCAATAACACTCACTTGATATAGTAAGAAGTACACCAATAAGGATTTAAAAGCATGAACGTCGTTGTTATTCCCGTTACGCCTTTTGCACAAAACTGTTCTCTTATCTGGGATCCTGCCACTATGGAAGGCGCGCTGGTTGACCCGGGTGGTGACGTGGAAAAGATTCAACAGGCAGTGGCGAGCCACGGCGTGAGCATCAAAAAAATCATTCTGACTCACGGACACCTGGACCATGTGGGCGGCACTCTGGCAGTTGCTAAGCACTACAACGCCCCTATCGTTGGTCCACATACCGGCGATAAGTTCTGGCTGGATGCCCTTATGCAGCAAAGCCAGATGTTCGGCTTCCCGCCTTCGACACCGTTCAACCCAGATCAATGGTTAGATGAAGGCGACACTATATCGATTGGTAACCTGACTCTGGATGTGCTGCACTGCCCCGGCCATACACCCGGCCATGTTGCGTTGGTGGAACGCACCAGCAATCAGGTCATCGTAGGCGATATTTTGTTTGCTGGTTCAATAGGCCGCACCGACTTTCCTCAGGGTAACCATGCACAATTGCTGGAAGCAATTCGCACAAAACTGTTTACTCTCCCCGATGAAATGAAAGTGTACCCGGGTCACGGCCCGACCACGACGATTGGTAAAGAGCGTACCACCAACCCCTTTGTCGCCGACAGCAAATACGGATAGCAAACAGAACGACGCGTTGTATCCATAGGAAATCCCGATAGTTAACAAAAAAATAACTATTTGATTAGACCTGCACCGTACTCCACCATTTCGTTGGCCAATGTAAGACAACGAAAAGGAAAATACGATGAAGGCTTTGCTTAAGTGTGCGCTGTTGCTCGTCATCAGTGCCAGTGGACTATCGACAACGTTTGCCCAACAGCCTCAGGGCATTTCAATGAAAAATACCGAAGCACAGGCGTTTCTCGGCTCGCCCATTCGCCTGTATCCGGACAATACAGATATGCAGACTGGCGACCGCGAACAATGGGGGCATCTGTCGCTGTCACTCCCAGGCGGCTTCACCAGCAACCAGTATTTAATTCGCAATGTAACAAACCCTTCACTGTACGCTTTTTTGCCTGAGCCCGGCACATCTACGGGTACCGCCGTTATTGTGGCCCCGGGTGGTGCGTTTCTGTCGCTGGCAGTGCAAACAGAGGGCGCAGATATCGCCCGGGCGCTCAATAAACGTGGCATTACCGCATTTGTTTTAACCTATACCCTCAACAAAACCCCTCGCGATATACCTGGCTACCAGAAAATAGTCGCCGATGTATTTGGCGCTAAGGCGCGTGGAGAAGAGCCTGATATTTTTGTGCCGCAAGCTCCTCAAGATGCCTTAACGGCACTGCGCTACGTGAAAACACATGCCAGTAAATACAATGTGGATCCGGCAAAAATAGGCTTCATGGGTTTCTCTGCAGGTGCCATGACTTCAATTTCAGCGTCAATCGCAGACACCGACAACCGCCCTGCTTTTCTGGGATACGTTTACGGTCCCATGAATGCCATTGAAGTACCGGCCAATGCCCCGCCTCTGTTCGCCGCCATCGCGCTGGATGATGGCCTATTTGGGCGTATGGGACTGGAACTCGTGGGGGCATGGCAAAAACAACACCTGCCGGTTGAACTGCACGCTTATGAAAAAGGCGAACATGGTTTTGGCGCCGGACGCCCCGGCACTACAAGCATGGGCATGATAGACCAGTTTGTGGCCTGGTTGGCAACGCACAACATGTAGTTACCAGCCCTACCTGGCTGAAGCTTAACGCAGGGCCGCTGCTAATACTGCTCCCATTGTGCCGGCTAACACCGCATATAACAGCAGTACCACAGCGGTCCGTTTCAGAATATTCCCGTCCTGGTGCTGCAAGCCAAGGATGGCCGTAACTGCCACTATGTTGTTTATGCACACCATATTACCCATTGCTGCGCCCACATTTTGCAGAGCCATGGTAACGGCAAGCGGCAATCCCAACTCAGCGGCAATGGTATATTGAATGCCCGAAAACGTGAGATTTGAAATAGTCGCAGAACCGGAGAAGAATGAGCCCAATGCTCCGAGGAGTGGCGCAAAAAAAGCCCAATTTTCGCCCGCGAGCGAGGCTAAATGCCCACCAATGTGAGAGACAGCCGAATCAGCGTCGCCTAACATCATCATATTCACGAACACCAGCGCACCGAACAGTGCCCATAGCGGGTTTATCATTCGCGACGCCGTTTGCCCGCATATTGACTTCATACGCGTAGAAAATTCTCCGGGGCCATAGCTAACAACACTGGCAAGGGCAATCACGACAAATGGAATAAGTGAAGGCACGTACAACAGGCTATGTCGCCACTGGGTCGTAGTATCAAGAATACTGCTAAGGGTAACGACCAGACTGGCACTGATCGACAGCTGCCCAAACCAACCAAACGATACAGCAACATAAGGCTCGGTTGCCTGCAGCAGCCCTTTTAATCCCAGCTCTGGTAAGCGGGTTACGACCAATAACAAAATAGTGCCCCACAACGGAAACGCGGCTTTTATCAGGGCCTTTGCAGATGGTTTATTCAAACTATCTGCCTGGCCAGCGCCACTATTTTCTGCTCCAGCTTTCCTGTCCAGGCCAATACCACACCTGGCCAGCAACACAGTGAGCACCAGACCAACAAAACCGCCCAGCAAAGACGGAAATTCCACGCTGTAAAAACTCAGCGCCAGATAAGGCAGTGTACAAGCACAGGTTGCCAGCAACACAAACAGGCCATTTCTGAAAATACAACGCCAGTCGGGCATCACCAGTCGCAATGCGATAAAAACAATGACAGGCGCAATCAGCGTATTCATACCCGCGGCATATTGCGCACTGGCCATCAGTGTTGACTGTGGCAATGACAACAGTGAGAGTCCAAACCAGACCGGCGTCCCCATGGCACCGAACGTCACCGGTACGGTATTAAGTACCAGACAAAACATGGCCACCCGCAAGGGCGCAAAACCCAACCCACACAGCACCGGTGCCGCGATCGCCGCCGGCGTACCAAACCCACTCGCTCCTTCAATGAGAAAAGCAAACGCCCATCCAACAATCATTAACTGAGCAATGTGATTGCTGCTTACCTGATTAAGCCCTTGCTTTAAGGTATCCAGTGCGCCGGTTATTTCCATACTTTTAAACAGAAACACTGCGCCACCAATGATTGCCAGAGGCGTGAACGCCAGTAACATCCCGCTTAGAACGTTAGCGTGAACAACCGCAATCGATTGCCCGCCCTGCCAAAGCACCAGTGCATAGGCAACGAAAGCACACAGCGGTAGCGCTTTGCTCGACGCCATGCTGTTGGGCTTTACCATCAAATAAATTAACAAAATCAGTGGCGCATAAGCCGCCAGAAGCGTGTGCATTGAAGCGCGTTCCGTGCCAGAAGATGAGTACTACTGTAAAACAATCACCTCGAGAAATGAACGTGGCCAGGGCCTGTTTATCTTTGATACAACGCAATAGTTTGTATGTTTAGTGGGTCTCAGATAGTCGCGCTTGCAAAGGTGCAACGGCAAACCAACGTTTAAACGCACGGGTAAAGTTACCCGTATGGCGGAACCCCAGCCGGTAACTGATCTCTGCCAGCGGTAAATGGCCAGATGTAACCCAGTGCCAGGCTTGTTTCTTACGCAGTGCATCCAGCACCTGCTGAAATGAGGCATTTTTGTCGTGCAACCGGCGTTGCAGCGTTCGAAGGCTGAGTCCAAGTTCGTCTGCCGCACCCTGAGCGGTTAGGTTGCCCAGCGGTAAATGACTCAATAACAGCGATTCGAGCCTGGCCCGCAGATCGGCCCGGTCCATGCGGGCAACGTAGTCAGCAACTAACACATCATTTTGTGCAGCCAATTCCGGGCTGGCGGTGAGCAAAGGCTGATGCATCGCCTCGCGCCGGAACAAAATTCGGTCGTAGGCAGCATTAAAATAGACCGGACATTTAAACAATCGTTGCCAGGGTGTGGGGTCTTCCGGTTGTGGGCGACTCAACCATACTTGCTCGGGCTTAAAATCAGGCCGGTAGATGTGCCGGGCGGTGAGCACGCAGGTACCGATAAACGCGTCCGTTTCTGAGGCACACCACACGGAGATCGCCGGATCGCGATGAAGAGATATTTCAACGCTATCATCCAATGTGTTGATATGCAGCGTCCCGTAATCAGCAAACATCCTGAAATTGTCACATAAACGCGCAAAGCCGTCGCGAACGGTATTACTCGCCCATATCGCAAAACCCAGTGCATGCCAGGATGTGGGGCGCACAAAACTCGCCACCGTTAACCCCAACGCAGGATCATCGGTCACATTAAGGGCCAGGCGCCACAAGCGATTAAGCTGCGTCAGTGAACAGCGGGCTTCAGGCTGTGCGGTCTGTGCTGGCTCTATCCCTACGCGCTGCAACAGGGCTTTACCGTCGATACCATACGCATTCACAGCCCGACTGATTACCAACGGCCAACTACCAATCACGCTGTATGAAGATTCTGACATGCTCTAACACATTGTTTTGTAATCGATATATTAGTTCACTCTAACGTGCTGAGATTGCCTGCTCAAGCACTATTTATCTTTATACGCCAAAGCAGTATCTCTTTACGCCAACCAATTGCCAAACTACATTTTTTTAACAACAATGAAACAATTTTTCGTCCAGTACGTAGTCTGCTGGTAAACAATGGAGATGTGTCATGCCAACAAAAATTCTGTCTGGTGCCGATAATGCCCACGCCTTTCCCCTGCTTATAAAGCATATCTTTGCATCAGCGGGTCGCTTTGAGCCCGACAACCAAATCATCTATCGCGGCGAGCAACATTTCAGCTACGCTGATTTCACCCGCCGGGTTCAGCAACTGGCCAATGCCCTTAGCGCCGCAGGCGTTCGCGAAGGCGATACTGTGGCAGTCATGGACTGGGACAGTCATCGCTATCTGGAGTGTTATTTCGCTGTGCCGATGCTGGGCGCCGTGCTGCACCACGTCAATATTCGCCTGTCACCTGAGCAAGTGGCCTATACCATGAATCACGCCGAAGACACTCTGGTCCTGGTTCACGATGACTTTATGCCATTGGCCGATCAGTTGGCGCCGCATCTGGCGACGGTACAAGGGTACATTCGCCTTGCTGATTCACCCGATTCTGCCTGCCCTGCTACGCAAAACATCACGCCACTGGGTGAGTATGAATCATTGCTGGCCGCGAACTGTGACGTATGCGAATTTCCCGACTTCGACGAAAACAGTATTGCGACGACCTTTTATACAACCGGCACAACGGGTAATCCGAAAGGCGTGTACTTCAGCCACCGTCAGTTGGTATTACACACGCTGAATATGGTAGGTATGCTGGGCAGTTATGAGGGGTTGCCGTTATTGCGCTCAAACTCGGTATACATGCCCATTACCCCCATGTTCCACGTGCATGCCTGGGGCGTGCCCTATGCGGCAGTCATGCTCAACTGCACACAAATCTACCCGGGGCGTTACGAGCCCAATATGCTGGTTGACCTGATCAAACGCTACAAGGTCGATTTCTCGCACTGTGTTCCTACCATTCTGCAAATGTTACTGGGCTGCGAGAAAGGTCAGTCAACCCGGTTTGATGGCTGGAAAATACTGATTGGCGGCAGCGCCCTGCCCAAAGGCCTGGCGCAGGCAGCCGTTGATAAAGGTGCCGATATTTATTCGGCATATGGTATGTCGGAAACCTGCCCGCTGCTCACCGTAACACACCTGAACAAAGCGCAACGCGCATTGCCCGCCGAGGAACAACTTGCATACCGCACGTTAACCGGCGTGCCGTCGAATATGGTGGACTTATCCATTTCAGAACCCGATGGCAGTACGGTAGCCCACGACGGTAAAGCCGTAGGTGAAATTACAGTCCAAACCCCATGGCTGACGCAGGGCTACTTCAAGGAAGAGGAAAAACAGGAAGCATTATGGGAAGGTGGTCGCCTGCATACCGGTGACGTTGCCAGTATCCGCCCGGATGGCTTCGTTGAAATCAAAGACCGCATTAAAGATGTGATCAAAACGGGGGGAGAATGGCTGTCTTCCATCGAACTTGAAAACTTGATCAGTCAACATGCTGATGTTGCCGCCGTGGCGGTCGTTGGTATTCCGGATGCAAAATGGGGTGAACGTCCTTTCGCTATGGTCGTCCCCAAGGTTTCGTCTCTCACGGCTGAGACACTGCAGACGCATCTGATGCAATTTGTGGATTCCGGACATATTTCAAAATGGGCCGTTCCCGAGAAAATTGCCATGGTGGAAGACATTCCCAAAACGTCCGTAGGCAAAATCAACAAGAAAGCCATACGAGAAGAACTGGCAGACCAGTAACCCACTCATCGGTATCAAACCGGGCCTATTGGCCCGGTTTCGATTAGCTCTTTATATAACCTGGTGCAATAGCCAGGTTTTCAACGTTGTTTAGGGTAAAGCGGTTTTGTAACCACAGCTGGTATTCTGCCCCTTTTAACGTGGCCCGCTCAGTACAATCAACATTCCAGCGGCGTAATAAGTACCCAGCCATCGCGGCACGGACGTTAATAAGCAACTGGCTGTTTTCCATCCCGTAGTCCATTTCAATGGCAGTGGGAAACGACACGTTTTTTGGGTGCGGCACTAACTGTAGCGGCAACATACGATGCCATTCTGCATCCTGTTCGCTTCGCTCTTCTGCGGCGGGCGACTGTTTTAGCGTGACTTTACTGATTCGGGTTAACACAAAATCGCGAAAGCTGTTGCTTTTGCGGTCATATGCCCGCACGTGCCATCGCAACCCGTTGTCAACAATTGCATGTGGCACCAGCTCGCGGGCGTTTGAGCCACTGCTAAGCGAGGTGTAAATTACGCTGACCGCTTTGTTATTCAGTATCGCCTGAACCAGTTTAGCGACTATGAAAATATCAGGAATATTCAAACTGGACGGTGCTTCAACCGGGAAATGCATGTCACCAATGGCATCAAACCCATCGGAAATATCGTTGGCCAGTTTTGTTAACGTACGCTGGGCGTCGTGCTCAAATAGCGGTTTGAACTGCGCAGTCTGGTAGTAGCGTTTGCCACTTGAATCATAATCAAGGTTCTCCGGCGCCAACTCTTTATAAAGATTGAAATCCCGGGAACCAGCTGATAGACCAACTTCGAACCGGTTTATCAGATCCTGACGGTAAATAGCGCCTTTGAATAACAAACAAAAATCGATATACGCCAAACGCTGGCGCTGCGCAAAACTAATATTGTCTAGCATCGTCCCTTAGCCGAAAACACGATAATCGCACCAGTGTGGTTTATTTTGAGACGGGAGTAAAGGCACAATCAACAAAGTATAGACCAATAGCTAATACCTTTGGTCACTCTGCCAACAGGCCTTATTTCGACTTATTTTTCGCCGCAGCATAAAAAGCGACACCCAGTGCCACGCCAATGCTTACGCCCATCGCGACATTGTTTAGCGCAACGCCAATCGCGACGCCAATTGCTACCGCAGCACCAATACTGACTGCTGCCTTATTATTTTTGTTAGATTCCATGTTAATAATTCCTTTATTTATAAACATAAAAGGTGTTAGCTCAAAGAGCTCGCCAGATCTTTTCAGACAGTATCATGCGGAATACATCATCCTCAAATGTCTTTATTATCTTCCTTTTTTAATGTTGAGGTCAGTCGCTGACCGTTTATCAGTGTAATTTGGCGAAAGTTTAACCAGACTCTCTTTACTCTTCGCACCTTAACCTTTATATTGCGCGCCGTGCACGAGTCCCCTCGCCTGCGTTATACGAGCTTTAACAGCCAGCCTTTTAAATTTATCCGGAAGTACCATTTTGATTACCACTGCCAACATCACCATGCAATTTGGCTCAGCGCCATTATTTGAAAACATTTCAGCCAAATTTGGCAACGGCAATCGTTACGGCCTGATTGGCGCGAACGGCTGTGGCAAATCCACTTTTATGAAAATACTCAGCGGAAAACTTACTCCCAGTGCTGGCAATGTGTCTCTGGCGCCCGGCACGAAATTGGGGATCCTGAATCAGGACCAGTTTGCGTTCGAAGAGATGAGTGTGGTGGATGCGGTGATCATGGGCGACCGCGAGTTATGGGAAGTAAAACAACGCCGTGACGAAATTTATGCAAAACCGGATATGACGGAAGAAGAAGGCATGGAAGTGGCCGATCTGGAAGTCCAGTTTGCTGAAATGGACGGCTACACCGCAGAATCCCGCGCCGGCGATATTTTGATTGCAGCCGGTATCGAAGAAAGCTATCACTTTGGCCTGATGCGCGAAGTTGCGCCAGGTCGCAAGGTACGTGTGTTGTTGGCACAAGCCCTGTTTGCTGACCCGGACGTTTTACTGTTAGACGAACCTACCAACAACCTCGACATCTATACAATCCATTGGTTGGCAGAAGAGCTCAACAAGCGTAAATCCACCATGATCATTATTTCGCACGATCGTCACTTCCTGAATTCAGTGTGTACACACATGGCCGATATTGATTATGGCGAACTGCGAATTTACCCGGGTAATTACGATGCCTTCACGGAAGCTGCCGCTTTGGTACAAGAACAATTGCATCACGAAAATGCTAAAAAGAGCGCTGAAATAGAAGAATTACAAAGCTTTGTGGCCCGTTTTTCAGCAAACGCCTCTAAAGCTAAACAAGCCACATCGCGTGCCAAACGCCTGGAAAAAATTGAGTTAGCTGATATTAAAGCATCCAGCCGCCGCAAGCCCTATATTCAGTTCAAGCAACACAAAAAGCTGCATCGTCTGGCCATAACGCTGGAAGAACTGGGACACAGTTATACCAATACCCCTTTATTCTCCGGCGCAAACCTTCTGCTGGAAGCGGGTTCAAAACTCGC
>NZ_CFIDRX010000065.1:0-22204 GCF_984433645.1 Marisediminitalea sp. | reverse complement strand
TCGAGTTCCCACAAAAACTCACCGTCCGTTTCGTCCAGTAAACGGTAAGTTAATCGTTCAGATTCAGGCTGTACTATTGCCATTGTTAGCCACCCAACATGGAAAGGTTCTTGGTAATGCCTGTGACTCCGTCCTGCAGGTAATGAGACACTTTTTTGTCCGCCAGTTTTTCTGTAATGAACCCCTGTAGCCCGCTTACATCGCCTCTTAACAAGTAATCACGCAAAGGCAGCCCATTGTCACTGAACAGACACAGATGTAATTTTCCTAATGCAGTTACGCGCAGTCGGTTGCAGCTGCTACAGAAGTCTGAGCTGTAAGGCATTATAAAACCAATACGCCCTGCGTAATCCGGGTGCTGCAGTTCCACTGCGGGGCCCGCATCTGCGCCGCGCTTAAGCACTTCCCACCCTGCCGCTTTCAGGCGTGCAAGAAAAGGCTCTGCGCTAGTGTGGTGTGATTTAAAGAAAGCCTTGTGTTGACCGGTTTCCATTAGCTCAATAAAGCGCACCGTCACCGGCATGTCTTTCAGCCAATCAAGAAAGGTACTTAGCTGTGATTCAGCAAAGGGCCGCAATAATACCGTATTCACTTTCACCGACATGCCATGGATCAGCGCTTCATTTACGCCGTCTAATACCGCATTCAATTTATCCTGACCGCTGATCAGAGCAAATTGCGCAGGGTCCAGGCTATCAAGGCTGATATTCACCTGACTCAGTCCGGCATCTGCCAGTGATTTTGCATGACTCGCCAATTTACCGCCATGGGTCGTCATGGCCACTTTCTGAATGCCCGGCGTGGCAGCACAAGCCGCTACAATGTCACTAACATCTTTGCGCAGTGTTGGCTCTCCGCCGGTAACCCGAATCTTACACGTCCCCATGCCGGCGAAGCCTTTTACCAGGGTGTCGATTTCATTTACCGATAAAAACGTCTGCGCTTGCCCTTCATAGCCGTCGGGCAGGCAATATTGACAACGAAAGTTGCATACATCGGTAATAGACAATCTCAAATAATAGAAGCGTCGGCCAAAGGTATCTTGTAGCAAGGGGTTAGATCTGCTTTTTGAATCCTCAATACCAACACGTTACCATAGCCCCGATTGTGACACCAATAGCATTCCGCTCTTACTTAAAACGAATACACAGGTTGATGGCGTTTGACTCGTTCTGCCTGCGAAGATATTTTATGTAAAGCCTCGCGATAAACAGAAGAACAGATGCGCCCTACCCGATTACCTGTCAACCCGGATACGCCCATGCAATGGCATGTATTTGCGCGTCTGTGGCCGTACTTACTTGAGTTCAAACAACGTGTTGCACTGGCTTTGCTATGTCTGGTTGCGGCAAAAATTGCCAGTATTGGCCTACCCTTCGTGTTAAAACACACTGTCGACAACCTCAACCAGGAGCCCATTGCCACGCTGGCAGTGCCGATAGCCCTGGTTATTGCTTACGGTACACTACGACTGATAAATGTGTTGTTAGGTGAAGTGCGCGATACCCTGTTTGGACGGGTGACAGAGCGCGCTATGCGACGAATCGGTCTGGAGGTATTTGAACACTTACACCGCCTCGACTTAACCTTTCATTTGTCCAGACAAACCGGTGGGCTTTCCCGGGACATAGAACGCGGCACCAGTGGTATCAGCTTTCTGATGCGGTTTATGGTCTTCAATATTGGCCCGACGTTGTTGGAAATCGCGTTGGTAGTAGGTGTTTTGCTTACCCAATACGGCATGAGCTTTGCCATGATCATTCTGTGCTCAGTGGTGGCTTATGTGTGGTTTTCCATGAAAGCGACCGACTGGCGCACTGAGTTTGTGCGTCAGGCAAATCTGGCGGACTCAACCTCGAATACCCGTGCCATCGACAGCTTGCTTAACTACGAAACCGTGAAGTACTTTAACAACGAGCAGTACGAAGCGCGCCAATACGACACCAACCTGGCAAACTGGGAGCAGGCACGCCGGAAAAACCGTTTGTCGCTGTTCGCGTTAAACGGGGGACAGGCGTTCATTATTGCCGCGTCAATGACCTCCATGATGCTCTTAGCCGCGTTAGAAGTAAGCCGTGGCAATATGACTATTGGTGATTTCGTACTAATAAACGCCTTCACCATGCAAATCTTTATGCCACTCAATTTTCTGGGCTTCGTATACCGGGAAATCCGCGGTTCGCTGGCTAACATTGAAAACCTGTTTAATTTACTGGGCACAGTTCCCACCGTTGCCGATGCGCCGTCTGCAGGAAAACTCGAGATCAATCAAAGCCGCATCCATTTCGACAACGTCAGTTTCTATTACCGCGCTGAGCGCCGTATCCTGAACCACGTGAACTTCACGATTGAGCCCGGCACCAAAGTGGCCATTGTGGGCGAAAGCGGTGCGGGTAAATCCACGCTGGTAAAACTGCTATTTCGATTTTACGACCCTGTTTCCGGTGCCGTTCGCATCGATGGTCAGGATATCAGCACGGTCACTCAGCACAGTTTGCGCCAGCACATTGGCATTGTGCCGCAAGATACGGTGCTGTTTAACGATACCATTGGGGAAAACATACGTTACGGCCGCCCCGACGCGACGGAACAAGAGATTCAACAGGCTATTCGCCTGGCTCACCTTGAGCAGTTTATTGCCAGTCTTCCCGATGGCATAAACACACAGGTTGGCGAGCGTGGTTTAAAGCTATCTGGTGGCGAAAAACAACGTGTAGCCATTGCTCGCGCGATATTAAAGCGTCCTGCAATCATGGTTTTCGATGAGGCCACCTCGTCATTAGACAGTCAGTCCGAGCAAGCCATCCTGAGCGCCTTGCGGGAAGTGGCTGAGGGCCATACCAGCATGGTTATTGCTCACCGCTTGTCGACCATTATCGATGCAGACAAGATACTGGTCATGCAACAAGGGCAAATCGTTGAACAAGGTACCCACTCTGAATTGTTGTCTCAGCAGGGTGTGTACGCAGGGCTTTGGCAGGCCCAACAAAAACAGGCGAGTGATTAATGGACCCGCAGCAACTAAAACTTACCATCAATCAGATCATGCCCTTTGGCAAATACGCAGGTAGGAAACTGATTCACTTACCTGAGCCTTACCTGGTGTGGTTTGCGAAACAAGGATTTCCCGAGGGAAAACTCGGCCAGCAGTTGGCGCTGATGTACGAAATTAAACTCAATGGCATGGAGTCCATGCTTACCCCATTGATTGACAACGACTAGCAGGATTCACCTTGGTTTATCAGCGAAAACGCATGCAGCATCAGCGCATCGATCAACAAAGTCAGCAGTTGCATTTGTGCATTGCAAAAAAATTACTGGCCCACCCCGACATGATGGAGGCCGTGACGGCACGCTTACACCAACGCTACCAGGATAAACTAATGGGGTATGGGAGTTACCTGCACTGGCAGGCCATCCTTGCGGAGTTTCCTCATCCGGAAAACTTTATTGCAGCCATAACAGCCAGTGACAGTACCACTACCCGTTTGCGCAGAGCGACCATTTTTACCGGTATATTAAACGAAAAAGAGCGCAGCGATTGCCTCGCTGCGCCCTCTCAACAATAATCGACTGCGGAATTACTTAATACGCAGATGATCTGAGACCAGGAAGGCCATTTCCAGTACCTGGTCGGCGTTCAAACGCGGATCACATTGCGTTTTGTAGGCTTCAGCCAGATCGTCATCGCTGATCTGATATGCCCCACCGGTACACTCGGTCACGTGTTGACCGGTCATCTCCAGATGAATACCACCCGCATAGGTCCCTTCTGCGTCATGGGCAGCAAAGAACTGGCGGATTTCGCTCAGGATGGCGTCGAAATTACGGGTTTTGTAACCGCTTGAAGCACTGAACGTGTTGCCGTGCATTGGGTCAGAACTCCACACCACATTACGGCCTTCCGCTTTGACACGGCGCAGCAGGCGCGGCAGATTGGCTTCTAACTTGTCGGCACCCATACGCGTGATCAATGTCAGGCGACCCGCTTCGTTATTCGGGTTCAAGGCATCAATCAGACGAATTAGTTCGTCTTCTTCCATGGTCGGACCCACTTTTACCCCGATAGGGTTGTGGATACCGCGGAAAAATTCAATGTGCGCATGGTCTAACTGACGGGTGCGCTCACCAATCCACACCATGTGTGCAGAACAGTCGTAAGGCTTACCGGTCAGTGTATCGATACGGGTCAGCGCTTCTTCATAGTTCAGCAACAACGCCTCGTGAGAGGTAAACAACGAGGTTTCATGCAACGTTGGGGTGTTACTGGCGTTCAGGCCGATTACATCCATAAATTCAAGGCTGTCCTGAATGCGACGGGCAATGTCCTGATACTGCTCTTTCAGTGGGTTGTTCTCCACGAACGCCATGTTCCAACGATTAACCTCATGTAGGTCAGCCAAACCACCCTGTGCAAAAGCGCGCAGCAGGTTCAGTGTTGCCGAACTGCGGTGATAGGCTTCGATCAGGCGCTGAGGATCCGGACGACGCGCCGCTTCTGAGAACTCAAAGCTGTTAATAATGTCACCGCGGTAGCTTGGCAACGTAATACCGTCTTTGGTTTCAAAATCAGACGAACGCGGCTTGGCGTACTGACCCGCCATACGGGCAACTTTAGTAACCGGACAACGACCGGCAAAGGTCAGAACAATGGCCATCTGCAGCAACACTTTAAAGGTGTCGCGAATTTTCGGTGCATTAAACTCACTAAACGACTCGGCGCAGTCGCCCCCTTGCAGTAAAAAGCCTTTACCTTCACACACCTGGCCAAGCTGACGGCGTAACTCTCGCGCTTCAGCGGCAAATACCAGCGGAGGGTAGCTGCTTAGGGTCTTCTCTACCTGGGCCAATTCGGCCTTATCGTCATATTCTGGCTGTTGCAGAATTGGCTTCTTGCGCCAACTATCTGGTTGCCAATTGTTCACTTAGCACCTCATAAAAAAACGGGAAAATTCAGAAATGGGCTAACCTGAGCAGTCAGGTCACACCGAAACGGGTACGAACACACCGCGCGGTTCACGTTCAAGAAAATCAAAATGACAGTCAAAGGTTCGCCACAAATTATCCAGGGTCATGACTTCTTCGACCGGGCCGCTTGCCAACAACTCCCCTGAACGCGCTAACCATACCGTATCCGCAAAGGTATTAGCAATATTTACGTCATGACAACTCATGACTATTTGATTTCCTCTTATTCCTAAATCAGCTAACCAGCACATTAATGCATACTGATGTCGAATATCGAGGCTCTGTAATGGTTCGTCCAGGATCAACAATGCGTTGCCGTCCATCAGCGGCTGCCACACCTGTAACAGCGTGCGCGCAATAAAAATACGTTGCTGTTCGCCGCCTGACATATGCGTGTAGACCCTATCGAGCAAGGTAGTCAGGCCGAGCTTTTCAATCAGCATATCGGGTATCTGTTGTTGGGTATGGTCGTTAAAAAATTGCAGACAATCACGCCCGGTCAGCTCAAATTGAATACTGGGCTTTTGGGCGAGATAGCCACGCTCCACCGCCAGTTCTGCCAGACTGCGTTGTGCCGTTGGCTGACCGCCCCACAGCACTTCACCTTCCGTGGCTGGCGTAAGCCCGGCTAACACTTCCAGCAAAGAGCTTTTACCCGCGCCATTGGCACCCAACAAACACACAATACCGGAAGACGCATGGACAATTGAAAGCCGTTTAAACCGGTTGGTAAGACAAATATGCTCGGCGCGTAATTCCCGGGTCATTTAAGCTGTCCTTTTACCATGGCAAATAACAACAGAGGCCCGCCGATAGTGGCTGTCACCATGGACACGGGAAGTGCCGCAAAAGGCACCCACTCGCTTATCAATGCGACCAGCAAAAGTATGGTTGCGCCGGTAACCGCGCTCGCTGGCAACAGATAGCGGTTGTTGTGTCCGATAACCAAACGCAGGTAATGCGGGACCAGCAAGCCCAGAAAGGCAATGGAACCGGCTATAGCCACGGCGGCGCCAACAGCCAGTGCACAGGCAATCATAATGGTCAGTTTCAGTTTATCCGGGTCAACTCCTGCACTTTTCGCCGTCAGATCCCCGGTATACAACACGTTCAACGCCGTTGCATTGAGGCCAATGATGAGCAGGCTCAGGACAATAATAGGCGCGCTGACCAACAACACCCAGGCGTCAGCCTGATGCAGGCTCCCCATGATCCAAAAGGTCAGGTTACGCATGGACTGGGCGTCAGCGAACAAATACAGCCATCCCATAATGGCACTGGTAAGTGTGGTAATGGCGATACCGGCCAGAATCACTGCAGTGTTGATTCCGCGTAACCGCACTGACAAACGGTAAATCAGCCAGGTGGAAAAGAGTGCACCGGTAAAACACGCTACCGGCAAAGTGTAGGGTAAGTGATCCACCAGCGCCTGCGGTGCAAGAATTAACACAAAAGCAGCAACCAGGCTCGCGCCACTGGATATACCGATGATACCCGGGTCGGCCAATGGATTTCTCAACACCACTTGCAACGATGCGCCGCTTACACTTAGCGCCGCGCCCGTGATCACAGCGGTTATTGTTAGCGGCAGCTGTAACTGCCACAGGATTTGGCTATTTACCTGATTCGATAAACCCGTTTGCCACCCACTGGCAAGCACCGCGGCTGCGGCGCAAAACATCAGTACACAAAGTGCGACAAGCCAGCGGCCAGCATGGGTTTTCATTAGGATTTCAGGCTTGCGATGAGTCCGTCACTTGCGGTTTCTATAAGATCCAGCACTAACTCAAAGCCTTTTTTACCACCGTAATAGGGATCCGGTACTTCCTCACCCTCATAACCGGCAAAATCCAGGAACAACTTAATTTTTTCGTGATGGGAAGGGTCGCTCATGCCCCGCAGATTTTTCAGATTGTCATTGTCCATGGCCAGAATGAAGTCAAATTTCTCAAAGTCTTCATCTGCAACACGCCGACACTTTAATCCTTTAAAACTGTATCCGCGCGCCTCGCCTGTGGCCTGAGAACGCTTATCTGGCGGACTACCAATGTGATAACCATGGGTGCCAGCGGAGTCGATAGTAAGTTTCAAACCCGCCTGTTCAGCTTTGTGACGAAACACCGCTTCTGCGGTGGGAGAGCGGCAAATGTTGCCCAGGCATACAAACAAAACAGCTGTTTGTGGTGATGTCATGTTTCAATCCTTTTCACTACATTGGTTGTCGGGTTGACCCGATGCCAGGCTTCTGGCCAAATACCTACCTTTGCGTCCATTCTCTTTTACTTTTGGCCTGTTACAGGCGTTGCCAGCGCGGCAAGACAAAAGAGACGGGATTATCTGGCCGGCTATTGTACTGTCCATCATAGCTAAACACCATGGTTTATGCCCTTTGGTTTATCCACTACGCCGGCGGCAACACTACATGATGCAATTCGAACAATAAGAGTAACTACCATGACAGACACTGCACATCACATTCTCATGCTTTCCAGCTCACGCATGGGCGATGAACAATACCTCGAACATGCTCAGCCAATGATCCAGGCACACCTGGGTGACTGTCGCGACGTTTTATTTATTCCATATGCGGGTGTCACCCTGGGCTGGGATGACTATGTGGAAAAAGTCCAGCAGGCGCTGCCATCGCTCAATGTCAGTGGCATTCACACTGCAGACGACCCGATTGCAGCGGTAGAATCCGCCAGCGCGATTGTGGTGGGCGGTGGCAACACGTTTAATTTGCTGTACCAGTTGTACAACAACGACTTGCTGGATGTGATCCGCCGTAAGGTTGCCTCGGGTACGCCCTATATCGGCTGGAGTGCCGGGAGCAACATTTGCGGCGCGAGTATCCGTACCACTAACGACATGCCGATTATTGAGCCGCCGTCATTCACTGCGCTGGGTTTCGTTCCTTGCCAATTGAACCCGCATTACACCGATTATCAGCCACCCAACCACAATGGCGAAACCCGCGACGACCGATTGTTTGAATTCACCGCGTTGAATCCCACCACCCCGGTGCTGGCTATTCGCGAAGGGGCTGCGTTGTTGCTGAGCAACCAGCGAATGACATTGAAAGGGAAATTACCGGGATTTTGTTTCCGCGGCGCGGCAAAACACGTCATTAAGCCAGAACAGGACTTAACCGAGTTTCTCAACCAGTAGCGACAGGTCCGGCGTCTGTTTGTACGGCACCAGGGCAAGCCTTGGTGCCGGCATTAAGGCATCCAGCGTGGCCAGGTTTTCGTCGAATACCGGCATGTCATCTAACAGTTGATTCGCCACCCAGCCTTTCAGTGTTAAGCCGTCTCTCTGTATGGCTTCTGCTGTCAGGAGAGCATGATTCAGGCAGCCAAGACGCATGCCGACTACCAGAATGACGTCGAGCTGCAAGTCTTTCACTACATCACTCAGAAAACGCGCTGATGATAACGGCAGTCGCCAACCACCCGCGCCTTCCATAAGCAGTATATCGGGCTGATATTGATGTAACGCCTGAAACCCCGATGTAATAACCGCTTCACTAATAGGCTCACCATGACGCTCGGCGGCTATGTGAGGAGCGATGGCATCGGGTAAGGCAATGGGATTTATTTCCGTCAGTGGTACGCGCAGGCTTCCGGCGGCTTGCAGCGCCAGCGCATCTTCATTTTCCCACTGATTGTTTTGCCAATCACAGCCCGCGGCCACCGGCTTATAACCCAACGCGGTTTTACCACGCTGAGAAAAGGCCTCCAGTATTTTGCAGCTGGTGTAGGTTTTTCCTACTTCGGTATCTGTTCCGGTAACAAAGTAAGCTTTAGTCACAACGGCTTCTCCAGACTAAGATGCAGAATGTGATAGGTATTATTAAATAGACCAGACGTCGTATCAGGGAAAGCGGCGGCCAGCGCCTGTAATTTTCCCCGGGTTAATCGTGCACGGGTACGGCTTTCTGTCTGACTGCCTGCCCCGACACCATTAATGGACTTTAGCAGCGATGTGATATTGTCGAAGCTATCGGTATAACTCACTAAATCGTGACTTATCCCCGCCCAGTCAGATTCACACACTGTCGCTAACCATTGTGTTGCACACGTCAGTGTATTAAGCGCCAATTGAATACCCGCCTTGTCGGCTGCTGATTTGAGTTCAGGAAAGGAGCCTGCAACCATGATTGCCAGTTCAGCCCGACCACCGGGGGCCAGCACCCTGAACACTTCGCTGATTGCCTGACGTGGTGTACCGCACCATTGCAATGCCATGGAAGAAAACACGCATTCAACACAGCCTGACTGCAAGGGTACCTGCTCGGCGTCGCCTTGCAAAAACGCAATGGTAGGGTAAGTGCTCTTGGCCTGGCTAACCATACCTGGCGCCAGGTCCATGCCTGTTACTTCAGCGCAGTGGTTAGCAAGCTTCGCAGTGTTTCGGCCGGTGCCGCAACCTATATCCAGCACCGACTTACCAGCCATCTGACCCAGTCGCAAAAGTGCGGCATCTGCTATCGCATGCTGGATGCCGGCAAGCGCATCGTATTGCGCAGCCGCAGCACTGAAACGCGCAGCGATATCACGCTTGTCTGTACAGTGTTCAGGCGTCGTCACAGGATCAATCAGTGCCATGGTCATCTGCGTCATGTTCGCTGGGGTCAGCATTTGCCAGAATTGAATCCTTAGCAAGCAATAACCCGTCAACCAAGGCATCTATATCCCGCGTAGCGTGACTGGCACTTAACGTAATACGCAGTCTGTCGGTCCCTTTGGGTACGGTAGGATGTCGCATAGCAGGCACCCACAAGCCGCGATTCGCCAGCTCAGCAGATAACGCCACTGCGCGTGTAGGAGAACCGACAACAACAGGCTGAATCGCGCTTTGCGATGCCATTAGAGTTAACCCTTCCTGATTGGCTCTCGTTCTAAAATGGGCAATATTGGCGTGAAGCTGTTCGCGCTCAGTGCCTTGCGTAACCAGAGATAAAGCGTGCAATGTGGCAACAGCTTGTGCCGGGGGAAAGGCAGTCGAATAAATATAGTGCCGCGCGTAATTGATCAGGTAATCGATAAGGGCATGACTGCCCGCAATAAATGCGCCCGCTGTGCCAACCGCTTTACCAAAGGTCCCCATTACCACAGGACACTGCTGCTGAGACAACTGATAGGCATCAATGCTACCCAGTCCGTATTCTCCGGTAACCCCGAAGGCGTGGGCATCATCCAGCATTAACCAACTGTCAGACGCTTCTGCACTCGCTACCAGTTGGGCAACATCTGGCGAATCGCCGTCCATACTGAACACCCCTTCCGACGCTATCAGTCGGTGAGAAGAGGTGGTTTTCGACAGTAAAGCAGACAGGTGGGTGTAATCATTATGAGCAAATCGACGCAATCGGGCAGCACTGGCGGTTGCCCCTTCTATAAACGACGCATGCATGTATTTGTCGGCAATGATGTCACCTTGTTCGGCAAATAACGCCTGACACAATGCCTGGTTGGCAGCAAACCCGCTGGAAAATAACAATACGGCATCACGGTTTAAGGCTTCGGCCAGCACTTGTTCTAATTCGCGATGCGCAGCACTGTAGCCGGTAACCAACGGCGATGCCCCGCTACCACCGCCAAACTGGGCTAAGCCTTCAACCCAAGCTTGTAATACGCCCTGATTATGGCGCAGTCCAAGGTAGTCATTACTTCCAAAATTCAGGTAATGCTGGCCATTGATGGCGATTACCCCATCCCGCTCATAGTCAATGCATGTGCGCTGGCGGTAATAGCCATCTTGCTGGCGTTTAGCCAGTTGGGCGTCAATGAACTCGAAGGCCATCAGACGGTCTCGGCTTGCTTACCTGCTGGTTTGCCTGCCGTGGCGTCATAAAATAAATCATCAGGCGCTTGCTGCTGTTGCTCCAATGCTTCTTCCAGCAACAGTTCATGCGCTTCGTCAGAATAGTCACGCGTTCGCTCGGTATTAATACCCAGCTTTTTGAAGAGCACGACGTCTTCGTGTGTATCCGGATTGGATGTAGTCAGCAGCTTGCAACCGTAGAATATTGAGTTCGCACCCGCCATAAAGCATAGCGCCTGGGTCTGCTCGCTCATGTTTTCCCGCCCGGCTGACAAACGCACATGTGATGCCGGCATCATGATACGGGCAATGGCAATGGTGCGAATAAACTCAAAGGGCTCCATGTCGTCCAGTTTGTCTAATGGCGTGCCATCGACTTTTACCAGCATGTTAATGGGTACACTTTGTGGGTGTTCAGGTAAATTCGCCAGCTGCATTAATAGCCCTGCGCGGTCTGAGACACTCTCACCCATGCCGACAATACCGCCAGAACATACGTTCATGCCCGCGTCACGAACGTGCTGCAGGGTATTCAAACGGTCCTGATAGGTTCGGGTAGTAATGATATCGCCGTAGAACTCCGGTGATGTATCCAGGTTATGGTTGTAGTAATCCAAACCTGCTTGCTTGAGCGCTAACGCCTGATCGCGGGTAAGCATACCCAGCGTCATACACGTCTCCAGCCCCAAAGATTTTACTTCCGCGACCATTTGCGTGAGGTAAGGCATATCGCGTTCTTTCGGATTCCGCCACGCTGCTCCCATACAGAAGCGGGTTGAGCCAGTCTGTTTGGCTTCCTTGGCGCGCTGGATCACTTTTTCCATTTCCAGCAAGCGTTCTTTTTCCAGGCCGGTGTCGTAACGCGCGCTTTGCGGGCAGTATTTACAATCTTCCGGACACGCACCGGTTTTGATAGACAATAACGTGCTCACCTGAACTTCGTTCGGGTCGAAATGCTGACGGTGAACAATTTGCGCCTGAAATAACAAATCGTTAAACGGCATAGCATAAAAGGCTTCAACCTCTTCACGCGTCCAATCATGGCGGATCGCAGAGACCTGGGCGCCATGAGATGAGCCTGGCGCCGAATGAACTGAATTGTGCTGTGTGACAGACATCGCCTATCCTTTACTCTTACTGAATGGTGGCTTAGTCTATGCAGCCAACGCATCTTGTCAACCAAATTAACTACAAACACTTTACTACTGTGCAAAATACAAACAACATAGAATTTGATAAACAACACATCTGGCACCCCTACACATCGGCGGTAAACCCGCTTCCGTGCTATGAAGTAGCTGGCGCCAAAGGCGCAGAAATCAAACTGGCCAGTGGCGAAAACCTGGTAGATGGTATGTCCAGTTGGTGGGCGGCTATTCACGGCTACAACCACCCGCTACTCAATAAAGCTGCCCATGATCAGATTGATGCGTTCAGTCACGTCATGTTTGGCGGACTCACCCATGAGCCAGCCGTTCGGCTTTGCCGGCAATTACTCGACATGGCCCCTTCTGGCCTGCAACGGGTATTTTTAGCTGACTCGGGTTCCGTATCGGTAGAAGTCGCAATCAAGATGGCAGTGCAATACTGGGCATGTCAGGGGCGCCCGGAGAAATCACGGCTAATTGCACCGCGCAACGGGTACCACGGCGACACCTTCGCCGCTATGTCGGTGTGCGATCCGGTAAATGGCATGCACAGTTTATTCAGCAATACCTTGAAATCTCAGGTTTTCGCCCCTGCGCCGCAAACCCGTTTTGGTCAGGCATTCAGCGAAGATGACATTTTACCTCTGGAAGAGTTATTCGAAAGTCATCATCATGAACTGGCCGCGCTGATCCTGGAGCCGGTTGTGCAAGGTGCCGGCGGCATGCGGATTTATCATCCTGAATACCTGAAGCGCTGCCGACAATTGTGCGACACCTACGACGTCCTGCTGATCTGCGATGAAATTGCCACGGGATTCGGCCGGACTGGTAGGTTGTTTGGTTGCGATCACGCGGGAATATCGCCTGATATCATGTGCCTGGGTAAAGCCCTGACCGGCGGGTACATGACATTGGCCGCCACCTTGTGTACCGAAGAAGTGGCTCAAGGCGTATGCGAAGGCAGCCCCGGTGTGTTTATGCATGGTCCGACATTTATGGGTAACCCACTCGCTTGTGCTGTGGCCAGCGCGAGTTTATCGCTGATTGCCCAGGGCGACTGGAAGCAACAGGTCGCTGATATTGGCAAACAACTCTCTGCTGAACTGGCGCAATGTAAGGAACTCGCCTGTGTTACCGATGTCAGAAGCTTAGGGGCGATTGGGGTAGTTGAAACCAAACACCCGGTGGATGTCGCTGCCATTCAGAAACTGTTTGTGGCGCAAGGGGTGTGGATTCGTCCATTTGGCAAACTGGTCTATATTATGCCACCTTATATTGTATCGCCTGAACAATTAACCCGGCTGACTCAGGCGATTTACACCAGTCTGAAACAACTATACGGATAGGTATTTTTGGGGATTTTAACGCGACTCATCGACAAAGTACTTTTTGCAGTGTTATTCATAGTAACGCTGCAAGTACCCGTACTGAATCAACAATACCTGCAATATTTAAACGGTTACCTGGATGCAACCGGCGAAGAAATAGCACACTATGCGCGCTTGGCCAACGACCACGGTTATTCATCTGTAGATGTGATGATTGAAGCGTTACTGAACAATGAGACCGCGCTGGTCCGTGATGATGCCCAGCACAAGTTAGCGGTGATTGAAGCCTACAACGAAGCACAGTTCGCGTCGCAGTATTTACAACAGGCGAATTATTTCGAACAGGTTGGGTATTTTGTTCAACCCAACCAATACCCTCGCCTGCAAAGTGTAATAAATGTCTTCGAACCTTCATTGCCTTTGCAACCCGAATCCGTGGGATCGGCGCTGGTGACAGCACTGGTAATTTACTTGTTTCCCTGGACCGGCGTAGCCCTGATTCGCCGAAGACAACGTGCCAAACAACGTCATTTCGTTTGAAAAATCAAAACGTTAATAACTTCCCCAGTATCCTTAACCTGACTATTTGAAATCTGCTTCAGCCGCTGACCAGGTTTCATTCACTCCCCGTCTCTTCTACAAAATTATACCTATCACCGCGTTTAGGTATTGATTTTGCTACGTACCCTGTGTGGTTAAGACCTTTTATACACCTTTTTTTGTTTATTATTTAATCGTCACCGCATTGGCCCGCAGTCTACAGGGCTCCGCGGTTAATGTGAGGAGAATGAAAATGACCGATACACCGAGAAATCAAACCTTAGTCATGGGCCAACTGTTGCAAATGAGAGACAAGTTGATCGCCAAGCGCCACCTGATCCCTGCAAACTGTCAGTCTCAGTGGGCTGAGCTGGAAAAAGAAACCGCCGTGTTTGACCCAGCTAACCAGGGTCAGCTGAGTCATTCAGGCAATACGATGGTAACCAAACGCTCTTTATTCCGCGGTAACATCAACGACCTGATGTCACTGGTTGATCAATTGCGTCAGCTAAACAGCCAAATCAAGATCACTGCACACTAGTGATTGCGCTTGCTGGCGCAACACAATGGCGGCTTTGATTTTACGTTTGCCATAACTGGCCATACGTATAAAGTCTTCCCGGGCAATTGGAACATGTTGATAATCCATTGCTCCCGGGGTGGACGGATCGGGATCGTGAATATACACACACTGATCATCAATGGCCGTGACCACAACCCAATGAGGAGCCTTCGTCCGGTCGAAGCGATAGGTGCTGATTAAGCAGACCAGCGCGCAATCCTGCATATTCTGATAATTATCCAACCGGGTTAACCAATCCAAATAAAAGACCGGTAACTGCTGTTGCTCTGCCTCGTTAAAAAAGTTTTCTTCAACGGCCTGTAGCGTTTGTCGTTTATGCTCATTGCGCACGCCGTCAACAAACAAAGGCGCGCCCTGATTCAAATACACTTTTACGTCGAAGCCCCTTGCCTGCGCAGCCATTGCAAGTCCAATTGGATGCGTACCTGCAGGTCCACTGGTCATGTACACCGTATTCGCTTCCCGCCAGATACTGAATTCGTCCCGCTGATTAGGTACCAGCGAGTGGTCCAGCATAGCCATTGCCATTAATAAACTGGCTGGCCCACAGGTAAACTCTGTCGTTTGCTGATACCACGGGCAACGACGCAAGGTTTTTTCCGGTCCGCTCAATGGCAGCGCTTTTTGCATACGAATCGCATTCGTATCGTCTTCGTAATAGTGTTCAAACATACCAAAAGGCAAAAATCCCATACGCTCGTAAAGGCGTTGAGCCGACTGGTTATGTTCAGCAACCTCCAGTCGCATATATCGCTTTCCACGTGCAGTGGCGCGTTGCTCAAGCCATAGCACCATGGCTTCTGCCAAACGCTGTCCACGGGCATCTTCGTGAACTGCCAGAGAATACAAACGGGTGAGTAAGGTCCCGCGTCGCAACAGCAACAACCCGTAGCCCAGTAACTGGCCATCGCTGTCAGCGACGACCAGTTCTGCATTTTTCGCGGTCAGATAATGTCGGAAACTCCGACGGCTCAGCCGATCGTTACTAAAGCAATGATTCTCCAGTGCCACCAGCTTGTTTAAATCGCTGATCGCACCGGCTCTTAATTGCCACTGACCCACTGAAATAGCCATGATTATCTGCCTCTGCGTTCTAACCGGCTGGCAAATTCCTGCATTACCAGCAGGTACAATTCCTGACCCAGGTATTTATCTTCAATGCCTGAATCGATATTAGGGTTGTCATTCACTTCAATGACATACACCTTATTGCCACGTTGTTTTATATCCACGCCGTACAGACCCACGCCGGCGACTTCCGCGGCACTGATAGCCGCTTTTAATACCGGGCGCGGTACTTCAAATGTCGGCAGGGTGACAAACCCACCGGAATCGGCTTTGTCGCCCTGGTGGTTATAAATCTGCCAGTGGTTGCGCGCCATAAAGTATTTACAGGCGTAAATCGGCCGACCACCCAGCATACCAATACGCCAGTCGAACTCGGTAAAAATGTACTCCTGCACCAGCACTAACGCTGACTCTTTCAGCATGCTGTTCAGCTTGCTAACCAGCGCTTCGCGGGTTTCCACTTTGTAAACACCGCGGGAAAACGAACTTTCCGGTAACTTCAAAATTAACGGCAAGTTGAGGTCAGCAATCAGTTGCTCACAGGTCGCTTCATCAGCATTGGTCACAAAGCGGCTCTTAGGCGCAGGTACCTTGTTATAGGTAAACGCATCCTGCAGGAACACTTTGTTACAGCAACGCAGAATCGACTGCGTATCGTCAATAACCACAACACCTTCACGTTCCGCTTCGCGGGCGATACGGTATGTTGCGTGGTCGATTGCCGTTGTCTCACGTACAAAAAGCGCATCGTATTGTTCAACGTCGCCAATGGTTTGCGCGGTCACCACTTCTGCATGAAAGCCAACCTTTCCGGCCGCTTTCACAAAGTTAGCAATGGCGCGCTTGTCACTGGGTGGCGTCGGCTCGTCCGGATTAACCAGAATTGCCATATCCCAGCGCGCTTGTTTACTGCGGCCGTTGGTACGCCATTGTTGCTGGGTAAATTGCTTCAACCGCTCAATAAAGGTTGGCTGCAAGCTTTCCGGCACTTCGTTAAGTCCTACCGAGTTACATCTCACGGCGGTGACATCGCTGCTTAACACCAGTTGCAATAGCGGACTGGGATAGTGCGAGAACGCCACACTGGCCAAACGCTTCAAGCGTACATCGGAGGTCTTACCGAAACACACGAACAGCTCTCCACCCAGGCTTTCAAGCGCTTCGCGTTCCTGAGGCTTGATTGCAATGGTTGGCAGTTCCTGATCAGCTTGCGCCGGACGCAGATCGTTAATGGTGTTTACACCAGGAATAACGCGGTGCTGTCTCGCTTCGGCCAACAGTGAACAATAGTATCCCTGACTCAGGTATTTACCTGTGTCGCACAGGTTAATTACCCGTGTTTTCGGCTCATTCAGTTTTGGGTAATCCTGCAGATACTGCTGGAAAGTTAATACCGTCAGCTCCGGCAAGTCGAGTTGTTCAGCGATGTCCGTAATAATTAAAGTATGATGCATGAGTGCGTTCAGTTTTCCTGGCTTTGCCGCTATACACACAGCCACACAATTGTTGCTGTCATAGAGCGATGTATTGAGCGCAAAGTGTATAGAACTCATCGGCCGCTGGATAACGGATTATTTTTATCGTCACGACTGTAATCCTTAATACCGCCCATAATAATGCAGCAGACAAAAGTGATTCGTTGGCGTGCTATTGTATCCGGAGTAATTTGTAAGGTGATTGGTCGGATCTGCGGTTCACAAGTCAGTGCGAATGCACTATCCTCCACCATGCGTTTGTACTAACGCGGAATTGTGAAGGAGTGTGTATGCTGTTAGCGAGCGTCGCTATTATTTTAGGGTTACCTTTATTACTGTGGAGTGCCGACAAATTTGTAGGAGGCGCTGCATCTGTCGCTCGTCAGTTCGGACTGTCGCCGCTGCTAATAGGCATGTTAATTATTGGCTTTGGTACCTCTGCACCAGAAATTATAGTGTCTGTGATCGCTGCACTGGAAGGCAGTTCCGGTATCGCACTGGGCAACGCGTTTGGCTCTAACATTGCCAATATTGCGTTAATCCTGGGTATTACCGCACTTATTAGTCCTATTGCCGTTCGCTCTGAAATTATCCGTAAAGAGCTGCCTATTCTGCTAGGCCTTACCTTCTTTGCAGCCTGGCAATTACTGGATGCAAACTTGTCCAAGGACGATGCGTTTTCTTTGCTTGGATTATTTATACTGCTTATTTCCTGGAGTATCTGGACCGGTCTTCGCGGCGACAAAGACGCGCTGGCAGAAGAGTTTGGCGAAGAGCTGAACAGCAAACCTGCCAACCTTAAAGCAGATACCCTGTGGCTGATTGTCGGTCTGATTTTATTGATTATCAGCTCGCGTATCCTGGTATGGGGAGCGGTTGAAATAGCGACCTTCTTCGGCGTTAGCGATGTCGTCATTGGACTCACCGTGATAGCCATTGGTACGTCGTTACCTGAATTGGCTTCGTCTTTGGTTGCAGTGAAGAAAGGCGAACACGATATGGCATTGGGTAATGTCATTGGCTCAAATATGTTTAACACACTGGCCGTAGTGGGTATTGCAGGTGTGATTCACCCTATGCAGGTAGACAGCAGCTTCTTGTACCGCGACACCTTATTTATGCTCATTCTGTCTGTCGCATTATTTGTGTTCTGTATTGGCCTGAAAGGACCGGGGCGCCTTAACCGCTTGGAAGGTGGCGTGTTTTTACTGGCCTACATTGGTTACACCTATTATCTGGTAACCAGCGCGTTTATCGCCTGATAACAAAAAAGCTGAACGCCTTGCGTTCAGCTTTTTTTGTATAACGTGTGCGGTTTAGTTATGCCAGCAATATCGAATTGATCGTCACCAGACTCACCGTACTGATGCCTGCCAGAATAAATAAGTTAACGCCGTAATTGTCTTCTTTGCGGCGGCTGCGACGCGACCGCAAAAACATAGTGATCAAGCTCGCCCCTAAGCAAACCTGAAGCAAACGGATCAGTGCGTTCATGTACTCAGGCGACCAACTGGTGCGGCCATCGATACCCCAAAACTGCTGTACACCGCTGACCATTTCCGGACGGGCAAAATGAAATAACAGCAAGCAAACCACCAGCGCTAACCACACCAGTGAATTTAATGTAATAACAACCTGGTAATAGGTATCCTTTTCGCGCGATTTCTTGCGACGGTCCTCACCAAATCTGATTGCCTGCTGTACTGCCATGTCACCCCTCTCACTCTACTTCACGTCACGACACTGGTCGAAAATCCATCAACCCAATGCCGTAGTGATACAAAATTGAACGATTCACAGTATATATCGGCATTTTTCGATTTTTGTTTAATAAATCTGGATGCAATCGACCAAGGGCTGTGCGATGATTTGCGCTTTAGCACAAAATCTATTTGTTGGAGAGAATAACCATGACACACGCCCCCGTTGTCGACGTACTGGCTGGTAAGTACGCGGTTGGCGAAACGGTAACTGTAAAAGGCTGGGTTCGCACCCGTCGTGATTCAAAAGCCGGCTTGTCTTTCATTGCCCTGCATGATGGCAGCTGTTTTGATCCTGTGCAGGTCATTGCACTGAATACATTACCCAATTATGCCGATATACAACGCCTGACGGCGGGTTGTTCTCTGGTTGTCACTGCCACAGTAAAAGAATCTGAAGGCCAGGGACAAGCACTGGAACTGGACGCTACCGAGGTGAGCATTGTGGGCTGGGTAGAAAACCCGGACACGTACCCGATGGCAGCGAAACGTCATAGTATTGAGTACCTGCGCGAGCACGCGCATTTGCGCCCGCGAACCAATGTAATTGGTGCAGTCACTCGTGTACGTAACTGTTTGTCTCAGGCTATTCACCGCTTCTTCCATGAGCGCGGCTATTTTTGGGTCAGTACGCCCATAATCACCGCCAGTGATACCGAAGGTGCGGGTGAGCTGTTCCGTGTCTCTACGCTCGACATGATGAACATCCCAACCACTGAACAAGGCGATGTGGATTACAGTCAGGACTTTTTCGGTCGTGAAGCGTACCTCACAGTATCCGGTCAGCTGAACGGCGAAACTTACGCCTGTGCAATGTCAAAAATTTACACGTTTGGCCCGACTTTCCGCGCCGAAAACAGCAACACGTCACGTCACCTTGCTGAATTCTGGATGATTGAGCCAGAAGTCGCGTTTGCCGATTTAGGTGATATCGCGCAGTTAGCCGAAGACATGCTGAAGTACGTGTGTAAAGCGGTTTTGGAAGAACGTGCCGATGACATGGCGTTTTTCGCGCAGCGCATTAACAAAGAAGCCATTAGCCGCCTTGAAAAGCTTATCAGCAGTGACTTTGTGCGCATGGATTACACTGACGCCATCGAAATTCTTGAAAACTGCGGCAAAGACTTCGAATTCCCGGTTAGCTGGGGCATTGACTTGTCGAGTGAGCACGAACGCTATCTGGCCGAAGAGCATGTTGGCGCACCTATCATCATGCAGAACTATCCAAAAGACATTAAAGCGTTTTATATGCGTCTGAACGACGACAACAAAACGGTTGCTGCTATGGATGTACTGGCACCGGGTATCGGTGAAATCATCGGTGGCTCGCAGCGTGAAGAACGCCTGGACGTGTTCGACGACCGCCTGGAAGAAATGGGCCTGAGCAAAGAAGACTACGGCTGGTATCGCGATCTTCGCCGCTACGGCACCGTGCCTCACGCAGGCTTTGGGTTAGGCTTCGAGCGTCTGGTGGCTTACGTAACCGGTATGCAGAACGTGCGTGACGTGATTCCTTTCCCACGTACACCGGGTAACGCAAGCTACTAGATCTGTTACTCATTAGAAAGGCAGCGAATCGCTGCCTTTTTTGTACCTGAAATTCACGCTGCGCCCGTTTATCAGGCTATAATCGCAACCTCTTCTGGGTTACTCTATATACCTAAGTGATTGTTGGCGTTACTCATGTCCGAAAATGCATCAACCTGCGAGCTAATCTGTTCTCAATGCGAAGCCACGGTAAACGTGCCGCATTTACAGCACAAGCAACGCGCAGTGTGCCCTCGGTGTGGCCACACCCTCAGTATTTACCATAAACAGGACTACGCACTTTGCTTGTCTTTGGCAGTCAGTGCATTGGTGTTTTTGTGCCTCTCTTTGCCGTTTAATTTTTTGTCATTCCGCGCCAGCGGGCAACAAAATAACATCGATCTGCCCGGTGGGTTGAACGTGCTGATTGAACAGGATTATGTGTCTCTTGCGTTGATAACCGGGCTGGCTACGCTCGTTTTACCGGGCTTGGTACTTGTGGGGTTGGTGGTTTTACTATGGGGGCGATTGTTTTCCACGCCCCAAAACTGGATGAAAACCATACTGTTCTGGGTAAAAACACTGATGCCCTGGAGCATGGCCGAGATATTCTTGTTAGGCACATTGGTTAGCCTGATAAAAATTACGTCTCTTGCCGACGTTGCAATTGGCATGTCATTTTATGCCTTCGTGCTCTTTAGTATTTGCATGAGTGCTGCCCTGTTTTACTTTGACGAGACACGCATAAAAATATGGCTTTACAACGGACACCTGCCTCAGGCAAAACCGCTTAGCGACGAGACAGCGAGTCTTAGCATTCAACGCACCTGGGCACTACTTTTCACTGCCGTACTGCTCTACATACCGGCCAATGCCTTACCTATTATGCACACTGAACTATTTGGCAGCGATGAACCCAATACCATAATGGGCGGCGTGATCAGTTTATGGCAATCAGGGTCGTATCCTATTGCCGGAGTCATCTTTGGTGCTAGTATAGTCATACCCATTGCCAAGCTGGCGATTTTGGCGAGATTAACGTACGCCGTTCAGTATCATGAGCTAACCCGCCCTGACCGGCAAATTCGCTACTACCGTTTTATTGAATTTATTGGCCGTTGGTCGATGATTGATGTGTTTGTCGTTGCGATTCTGGTTGCCCTGATTCAATTGGGCAGCACATTATCCATATACCCCGGACCTGCGGCTCTGGCGTTTTGTGCGCTGGTGTTCGTTACCATGCTAGCGGCAATGACATTCGACACAAGGCTAATCTGGCAGCAAAGGAAAGTCAGTACACTATGACGCAAGATGCAAATATAAAACCCACTACGCCCATTTCTAAAGTCTGGGTTATCCCAATCCTGGCATTGCTTGTGGGCGGCTGGATGGTGTATTACCAGTGGAAAAATCAAGGCCCGCTGATCACCATCAATATGCAATCAGCCAGTGGTATTGAGGTAAACAAAACGCCAATAAAAGTACGCGATTTAGACATTGGTCAGGTTAAACGCATTGAACTTAACCCTGATTTGAACGGTGTTACTGTGACAGCGCGGATCGACAACAATGCCGCGCATTTATTGAATGAGAACACCCAGTTTTGGGTAGTTGCGCCGCGCATTTCGTTTTCTGAGGTATCCGGTCTGAATACGCTGTTGTCTGGTAGCTTCATCGCCATGACCGCTGAGAGTGGCAATCAGGAAGTCCTGCAGTTTACGGCACTTGAGCGCCCTCCCGTTACCCCACCCGGCACGCCCGGCCTGCATGTTAAACTCACCAGCCAAAATGACGAGCTGACCTATAAACCGGGCGATACGCTAATTTATAAAGGCTTCAAAGTTGGTGAGTTTGAAGAGGTCAATTTTAACGTTGATGAAGGCGTGATTGAATATCGCGCTTTCATACACGACCCGTACCACAAGTTAATTAACGCTAATACGCGCTTTTGGAATGTCAGTGGCGTGAAACTGCAATTGGC
>NZ_CFIDRX010000064.1:0-22612 GCF_984433645.1 Marisediminitalea sp. | reverse complement strand
GCGGAAATCCTGTCTACTCACCCGGCACCACAAACCCGTATCGACAACCTGCAAGCCAACATGGATGCCGCTATGCGGGATTACACAGCGAGTCAGAAAAAAGCCAGTTGCCAATAACCGTTCGTAGTTATAATTGCAGATACAAAAAATCCCGGCCTGTGCCGGGATTTTTTTCATAACGAAAAAGCTTATTTGCTTTCTTCCTGTTCTTCGTTTTCTTTGTACAGGTGAACATCCATTTGCGGGAATGGAATTGAAATACCTTCCTGGTCAAAGCGCAGTTTAACGTTCTCAGTGAACGACCACATAACGCCCCAGAAGTCTTCTTTTTTCACCCATGGGCGAACAATAAAGTTGACACTGGAATCGCCCAATGACGACACAGCAACAACAGGCGCAGGCTCAGGCAAAATACGCTCGTCTTCTTTAACCATTTGCTCAAGAAGGTTTTTCGCTTTTAACAGGTCATCGCCATAGCCTATACCAAAAGTCATATCAACACGACGCGTATCCATGGCTGAATAGTTAACGATGTTGTCGCCGTAGATTTTACCGTTTGGCACGATAATCTCTTTGTTATCAGGTGTATTCATCGTTGAAGTAAAGATACCAATTTTCTTCACTACACCTGCTGTACCGCCAGCCTCGATAAAGTCGCCTGAGCGGAACGGCTTAAAGACTAACAACATAACGCCGGCAGCAAAGTTTTTCAGCGAGTCCTGAAGTGATAAACCAATCGCCAGACCTGCCGCACCTAAAATAGCGACCAATGAAGTGGTATCAACACCTAACTGATCCAATGATGCAACAATGACGAACAGCATCAATATGGCATTCAGAATCGACTTTAAAAAATCCACCAGCATAGGGTCGTACTTCGATTTCGACATAATCTTGCCAATCATCGAAATAATTACACCCACTACCATACGACCCAGTACGAAAATCACTATCGCCATCGCGATGTTGATTCCCCATGGGATCGCGTAGGTATTTACGTACATTTCAATATCTTCTTGAGTAAACATGTTCCAATCCGTGTTTGTTGTATTGAGCCATTAAGTTAACAGCGAAGTAACGGGGTTAGCAACTAAATAAACCTGTCAAATACCCTTAATGATACTGTCACACCCAAAATTTAAACTTAAGACCAATAAAAAATAGCGCTAAGCCAAGTGGCTGAAAGGATAGAGAAATTTTTTTGACTTCATTTTTTAGGCATTTTTAGCTGGAATTTTCACCTGTTTCGCTCTATATTTTTGTGCGCTGCAATAAGACGATGTCTGTTGCAGAAACCACAAAAGGTATTGTGGCGTATTCAGTAGTATTGGTTGGTATGCTTTTTAACAGCATCTACTTGAGTAGTATGCAGTGACTGCCAACAACTAAGGTAGATTTTTTAAGGAATAGAAAATGTTACTACTCAGTTTATTATTTACAATCGTGTTGATGATTTTTGGTTATGCGCTTACCAGTGACAAAGGCAAACATACCGTTCATGCCCGTCGCTCAAAATCAATGGCCACAGGCCAGGGGCAAGCAATAAATACTTTTGCCTCCAAATAGCATACCTCAGGGCTGCTCCGGCCTTTCCGGAGCCCTTCTTATTGAAACAACCACTAACCCACAGTTACACTACGCGTCATTCCTTTTGTAGTTGAGTTTGATATGCGTATCCCTCGTCTTTTTCATCCAGACACCATTAACGTTGACGAAGAGCTTGTCCTTAGCAGCGAAGCAACCCACCACGTTGCCAATGTATTGCGTTTAAAAGCCGGCCACCCCGTCGTTATTTTTAACGGCGATGGCAGTGAATACACTGCGACCATCATAGTCGCCGAACGGCGCCAGGTAATTGTAGAGATTGACGCAAAGCTCACGTTGGATCCTCAGTCTCCACTGCCCATCCACCTTGGTCAGGGTGTGTCGAAAGGCGATCGCATGGATATCGTATTGCAAAAAGCAACGGAACTTGGCGTAACACACATAACGCCTCTGATAACGGAACGTTGTGCAGTAAAGCTCGATGAGAAGCGCTGGGAAAAGAAGCAGCAGCAATGGCAAAAGATCATCCAGGGTGCCTGTGAACAAAGCGGCCGGAATACACTCCCCATACTCAACCCGCCACGTTCTCTGGCCAGTTGGCTGGCGGAGTCAACGACGCAAACCCGATTAGTCCTGTCGCCCGGCAGTCAGCAGAAATTATCTCAGCTTACTGCAAACAGCCAGGGATTCAGGCTACTCATTGGTCCGGAGGGCGGGTTGTCTGAATCCGAAGTCCATCAGGCCGAAGAAACAGGCTTCACCGGATGTTCCCTAGGTCCTCGTATATTGCGCACAGAAACTGCCGCGCTTGCCAGCGTCTCGGTGCTGCAAGCCACATTTGGCGATCTGTAATACCGTTTAAACCGGACTTTTCCAACCTGAGCGCTTGATTCCTGGTGAATCATCTCCATTATGGAGTTATCACCTGTTATGAGAGCGCACTATGACCTACACCGTTGGCGTGGTAATGGATCCCATTGCCAAAATCAAACCTGAAAAAGACACCAGTTTTGCCATGATGCTGGAAGCCCAGCGCCGTGGTGCAACGCTTGTTTACTTTGAACTCAGCGACCTTTATATCGATAACGGTGCGCCAAAAGGTATCGGTCAACAGGTTACGGTTCGCGACCAGGACAAAGACTTCTACACACTGGGTGAAACAACCACCTACGCGTTAGGTGATATCGACGTGCTATTGATGCGCAAAGATCCGCCTTTCGACAGCGAGTTTTTATACGCGACCCATATTTTATCACTGGCAGAACGCGATGGGGCGCTGGTTGTTAACCGTCCGCAAAGCCTGCGCGACTTTAACGAAAAGCTATTTACATCGTACTTCCCATCGTTGATCCCGGACACCCTGGTTACCCGCAACAGCAAATTGGTGCGTGAATTCCATGCCAAACACAAAGACGTGATTTGTAAGCCGTTGGACGGCATGGGTGGCGCTTCTATATTTCGTGTAAAAGAAGACGGCACAAACCTGGGTGTGATCATTGAAACACTGACAGCAAACGGTCAGCGCCAAATGATGGTTCAAAAGTACCTGCCGGAAATAAAAGACGGCGACAAGCGCGTATTAATTGTTAACGGCGAGGTAATGCCCTATTGTTTGGCGCGCCTGCCATCAGCCGGCGAAACCCGTGGAAATCTGGCTGCAGGAGGAACAGGTCGCCCTCAACCCATCAGTGACAGCGACAGACGTCTGGCAGAAACCATCGCGCCGGTATTAATCGAGAAAGGCTTGATTTTTGTTGGTCTGGACGTGATTGGCGACCGCATTACTGAAATAAATGTCACCAGTCCAACCTGCGTCAGAGAAATAGAACGTGCCTACGATATTAATATTATGGCCGCCCTGTTTGATGCCATTGAAGCAAAATTGGCACAATGAGCCATACTGAGTAGTAGTGGAGCAGCGAGGTAATACGATGACTGAATTAAAAAGTCTGGCAAATCACTTCTTGATTGCCATGCCATCCATGGAAGATCCGTTTTTCGCCCGCAGTTTAACCTATATATGCGAGCACAATGACGAAGGCGCCATGGGCCTGGTTGTTAACCACCCTACCAACATGACCCTGCGCGAACTGTTGGAACAAGCCGAAAAAGGTGCGGAAATCGATGACGAAAAGGGGCAGCAAATCGTGCTGTCTGGCGGTCCGGTTAGTCAGGAACGGGGGTTTATCCTGCATTCGCCACAACCTGGCTGGAGCTCCAGTTTATCGCTGACCCCCGAAATCATGGTGACTACGTCAAAAGATATTCTCAGTGCCCTGGGCAATCATCGCGGACCCGACCAGGCTATCATTACGCTGGGTTATGCCGGCTGGAGCGAAGGGCAGTTGGAAGAAGAAATTCAAAACAACGCCTGGCTCACCATTGAGGCGGATCCAGCAATATTGTTCAATACCCCTATTCACAAACGCTGGGAAGCAGCGGTTCAACAACTGGGCGTGGATGTTTGGCAATTGGCCCCTCAGGTCGGTCATGCCTGAACTAGGAAGCCGAACCGTACTTGCATTTGATTTTGGCACCACCAGCATTGGCGTAGCTGTTGGTCAGGAAGTGACCGGCACCGCATCACCGCTGGAGGCGTTAAAAGCCCGGGACGGTATTCCGGACTGGACTCTGGTTGGTAAGCTGTTTGAAGAATGGCAACCTCATCTGGTGGTCGTAGGTTTGCCACTTAATATGGATGGTACCTCCCAGTTAATGACCCAACGGGCAGAAAAGTTTGCAAACCGCCTGCACGGCAGATTCAACAAACCGGTAACCACCTGGGACGAACGCTTGAGTACTGCCGATGCAAAAGCCGCATTGTTTGAGTTAGGCGGCTATAAAAAGCTTACAAAGGGCAAGGTCGACAGCGTGTCTGCGTGCCTAATCTTTTCCAGTTGGTACGAAAACCAGTTCGTCTGATCCTCACTCTCATTTTGAGACTAGACACCAAGCACTAGCAAAATAAGACCTTTGAGCAATAGTCTTCTCCACCGGCTTTTTGCAGTATGGATAAAAAACCATCTGCTCAAAGTTGGGGGACACAATGCCTAAATTATTGGACCTGATAGAAAAACTACTGCTGATATTAATTATGCTGGCCACTCTGGTAGCGGTTGGCGCCGAAATTATGCATATGGTCCGCTACCAAAAAGTAGAGCTGTCTGATCTGCTGTTGCTGTTTATTTATGCCGAGGTAATGGGCATGCTCGCGGCTTACTATAATAGCAATCGAATCCCCGTCACCCTGCCATTAATCATAGCCATGACAGCGCTAAGCCGAATGATCATTTTACAAAGCAAAGAACTCGATAAAATCGTGTTGATTTACGAATCGGGCAGTATTTTACTGCTCAGCATTGCCGCTTTGATCATGAGTATGAAAGACCGCGTAAGCCTGGAAAAACTCAAGCAGCGCGGCACCCCATAAGCATGCTAATCGGAGGTGGGCGTCGCATCGTCTGTTAATTAAGCCTTTTGAACTCAGGGCCTGTTTGAGCATATATCTCCCCTAGTACAGGCCGCTATCTGGATGCGGCCCTGGCAAGCACTGAGACTCGGTCTGTAATGTAGAGACAATACGGTGAGCAGGTATTTGTTTGCGCTGGTTTTGTAATGCGATGTTATGAAAATGCAATTACCGGGGCTTTTGTAGCCAAACCACAAAACTAGCTTTGTTTTAAGCGAATGAGATCTTCGTGAAGCCGGTTTGCAATGCGTTTGAATGTTTTACGCCAGGCAACATTTTGGGCCATGCGTGAGGCACTATCAACCTGCAAGTTGGGGTCCCCCTTAACAATTAGCATATTGCCTGGGTTGAGCTCCATGCCATCTTCAATCACCGCCAGTAATTCACCAGTTTTTGAATTAGCCACCACCGCTTGAAACGTAATTGACCCAAGGCCATTGCGTTGACCCCTTAATGCTACCGTATCGCGGTTGGCATCCTGGTAGCGACGCTGATACGGCATAAAGTTCATTAGCCTGAATTCTATCGCCATTACATTTTCGCCGCCTTGATTGGTTGGTTCTAGTCCGCTTTTTTGCGCAAAGGTTAGCTGGGCAAAATCATCAAAGAACTGACAAATTTTGTCCATCTCATCCCAGGTAGAGGCATTCCAGCTGTTCGTCAACTGATTGTCAGCGCCCTCATCGATGGTTAATTTATCAAACTGCGTAGGAAAAAATATAACCTTATCGTACTGGCTAAAGTCAGCTTGTGGGTCTATGACAAAGCGATCGAATCGGGTGCCCTGCATTTGCTGTAGGTTTGAGTCGGGGACCGCAGTAAACTCGGGGATGGGCTGTTCGGTTACAGAACAGGCAGTCAAAACAGCAAGGCTCAGCACGGTGGTGAATAGTTTCATATTTTCCTGCCTCTTCCATTACACATGTATTGTGCAACTATTGAGCGAATTAATCTTTTAAATTAAGTTAGCGCTTTGACTAATTGGCTTCAAGCGTATTTCTCTGAAACGAATTACAAAATTTCACAAGTGTTTTATTAAATAATGTCTGCTTGCCAAAACGGAGGTGAGCAAGCTGAAAATCAGGATCCCCCCCTTCTTACACCTTCAGAAAGTCCTCTTCAGGACTGCAACATTACTTCACGATGAATAGCCTGAACAGGCAACATCATTGAAAGCTGGCTCCTTGGGCTTGATGCTGCGTGGAACATAGCGATTTGCATTGAAGTTTGTTTTTCGGACTTAAAACGGTTAATACTAACAATAACTTAAGATATTCAATGGACTGATATGAAACTTTCGATGCCAAAAAAAATAGTGCGTGGGATAGTCATTCTTGTTGGGGTCACATTAACCCTATATGTGTCTTTACGGATAATCGCTTATATTCAAAGCCCCGCCCAAACATCCGTCGGTTCCACTTTTTCCTATTTGGGCAATAGTGTTAATTACGTTTGCCAAGGTGAAGGGGAACCTGTCGTCTTTTTTGAAACCGGTTTCGGCTCAGATTCTGAAGAAACATGGTCTGGCGTGCTTTCAGAATTGCCTGCCTCTTTTACCAGCAGCTACTACGACAGGCTAGGCTATGGTAGCAGCGATGATGTCCCTACTGATTTTACAACAGAGGACAAGTCACGGCTGCAGGAGGCATTGATATCGCATATCGCCAACGAGCGCCAGGTCATACTTGTGGCCCACTCATATGGTGGCGTTATTGCCAGAAGAACGATGTCCAGAGATCAACTTAATTTGCATTCGGTTATTTTTCTAGACTCAGCCCATGAAAATCAACATGGGCTTCTTCGTGGAAAGTTAGAACCGATCCCATCATCAGCAGTCACACAGGCTTATGCAAACGCAATCTTCGGACTGTCTGACATCCGCAATCTTTTCGTCGACTTCGAGTCTGAGTTGTCTGAGCGTTTAGCTAACTACTATGGAAGCTTGAGATGGGCACACGTGCTTTCGTCCTACACGAGTGAAAAGGGCTTTTTCACGCCATTGGCGTCACTCAATTATGATTTCGGCAAACTGAAATTGGTTGTGTTAACACATGATGATCAGGCTTATATCAATAACAAGCGCTTTTACGAGATAGGGCCTCAATGGCTTCAAATGCAGCAAAGCATCGCCAGCCTGTCTGATAACGCTGAATTAATCGTCGCCGAAGGCGCTACGCATAATATTCCGGGCGACAGACCAGACCTTATCATTCAACACATTTTGCAGGCGGTGGAGGGTAATTAAAATGGCTGCCATCAAACGTGAATACCAATCAATCTATGCTGCAGACACTTACGCACTGTTACGAGGCTGCTGACACTGCCAGCATAAATGAAAAGCGGGCTCCTGGGGTTCGTTACAGCTACTGCATACCCATTCACCTTCGTCACTGTCTGACGACAGCTCATTCAGCACCTTTTTAGCCATTGTCAGGTCGTCTTTGTCCATCAGCCACAACTCCGGCTGCGTGTCCTGAATAGGAAGATCGCCGGCTGCACCACTGATAAACTGATTGCGGATCAAACACCCGATACCCTGCGCTTGCAGGGCATCGTAGTATTGTTGAATGGTAAAAGCGCTATCGCTTTGGCAGAGTCTGATCATTAGTCCATGTCGATTGAAACGCCTGACAACGAACCAAGGCCGTCGCCATTGCTGCTATTGGCATCCAACTTAATCATCAAACGCAGGTCGTTTGGCGAGTCTGCATGGTGTAACGCCTGATCCATGGTTATCCTGCCTGCTTTGTACAAGTCGAACAACGCCATATCAAAGGTTTGCATGCCTTGTTCACGGCCTTTCTCCATGGCCTCTTTCAGGCCGCCCATTTCATTGCGCTGAATCAGATCGCGAATAAGCGGTGAATTCAGCAGAATTTCAATAGCGGCAACCCGCCCCTTTCCGTCCACCGTTGGTACTAATTGCTGAGCAACGATGGCGCGTATGTTCAGGCTTAAATCAAAACGCAATTTGTCGTGAGCGTCCTTGGGTGCCAAATGCATGATACGTTCAATGGCCTGGTTGGCGTTGTTGGCGTGCAGTGTTGCTACACACAAGTGACCGGTATCGGCAAATGACATGGCATATTCCATGGTTTCCATGGAGCGGATTTCACCAATCAGAATTACGTCAGGCGCCTGTCGCAATGAACTTTTCAGCGCGTCGTCAAACGACTGGGTATCAATCCCCACTTCACGTTGCGTGACCACGCAATTTTTGTGTTCGTGAACAAATTCAATGGGATCTTCAATAGTCAGAATATGCCCGTGTGAATGGGTATTGCGATGACCCATTAATGCTGCGAGCGAGGTTGATTTACCGGTACCAGTTCCCCCAACAAATAACACCAGGCCGCGCTTAGCCATAATGATGTCTTTGAGTACCGGCGGCAGACCCAAATCATCTGCATTGGGGATTTGTGTCACAATGCGACGTACTACCATCCCCGCCTGATCACGTTGCCAGAACGCACTACAACGAAATCGCCCTACACCATCGCGTGCAATAGCAAAGTTGCACTCTTTGGTATCGTGAAAGGTCTTATGCTGATCGTCGTTCATTGCCGCATGCACTAAGTCCAGTGCACCCTGTTCAGACAGCGCCTGGTCGGTTAGCGGGGTCAGCTTGCCGTTGATTTTTGCGCTCACGGCAAAACCGGCGGTCACGAACAAATCCGACGCGCCTTTGTCGACCATCATTTGTAAAAATTGATCCAACATGGTTTGACTCCCTAAAAACCAGGTCGTTGCTTGTCGACCATTTTCGCCATTGCATCCTGCTGTGTTATCACACCGGTCGCAACCAGGCGCTGCAAACACTGATCCATGGTTTGCATACCGTGGGATTGACCCGTTTGAATCACCGAGTACATTTGCGGCACTTTGTCTTCGCGGATCAGGTTGCGAATGGCAGGTATTCCCACCATGATTTCGTGTGCTGCAACACGACCACCACCGACTTTCTTCAACAGAGTTTGCGAAATCACGGCGCGCAATGACTCGGACAACATCGAACGCACCATGGCTTTTTCTTCAGCCGGGAACACATCAATAATACGGTCGATGGTTTTCGGTGCAGAGTTGGTGTGCAAAGTGCCGAATACCAGGTGACCGGTTTCTGCCGCAGAGATAGCAAGGCGAATGGTTTCCAGGTCTCGTAATTCACCCACCAGAATCACATCGGGGTCTTCACGAAGCGCTGAGCGCAACGCGTTGGAAAAACTGTGTGTGTCGCGGTGCACTTCACGCTGGTTCAATACGCTTAGCTTGTTATCGTGCACGAATTCGATTGGATCTTCGATGGTGAGAATATGCTCGCGCTTGTGAGTATTGATGTGGTCAATCATGGCGGCCAGAGTGGTACTTTTACCCGAGCCAGTTGCGCCCGTGACCAGCACAATACCGGTTGGCTGATTGATGATCTCTTTGAAAATAGGCGGTGCGCCGAGGTCATCCAGTGTCAGTACTTTACTCGGAATGGTACGCAACACAGCGGCTGCGCCACGATTCTGTACAAAGGCATTCACCCGGAACCGCGATAAGTCTTTTACCTCAAACGAGAAGTCTGTTTCGAGGTTTTCTTCGTATTCCTTGCGTTGCTTATCGTTCATGATTTCGTAAATTAATGCATGAACCTGTTTGTGATCCAACGGATCCACATTCAGTCTTCGCATTTCGCCATCGACACGAATTATCGGCGGCAATCCGGCCGATAAGTGCAGATCCGATGCGTTATTCTTTACACTGAAAGCTAAAAGTTCGGTAATATCCACAACCTGGTTTCTCCCAACCACTAGATGAGTTCGTTAATGCAAACAATAGCAGATCGCCTGACAAACGCACGCCAAGAAATTGAACACGCCATTGCTAATGCACATCGTCCTGCTCATTGTGTCCGATTGCTGGCAGTAAGCAAGACCAAACCCGTATCAGATATCACTGCAGCGTATGAAGCCGGACAACGGCAATTCGGTGAAAACTATATTCAGGAAGGTGTCAGTAAAATTGAGCAATTAAAAACGCTGACAGACATTGAATGGCACATGATTGGCCCCATACAATCTAATAAGACTAAATTGGTGGCCGAGCATTTTGACTGGGTACAATCGGTAGACCGGCTCAAAATTGCCAAACGGCTTAACGAGCAGCGCCCGGCAGATATGCCGCCGCTAAACGTTTGCATTCAGTTAAATCTGGAACAAGAGGCCACTAAGTCCGGTATTTTACCGGCAGAATTACCCGACATCGTCGAAGCCATTAGTGGCATGCCAAATTTGCGCTTGCGTGGCCTTATGGCCATACCGGCTGCCAACGTCAGTGAATCACAACAACGTGACACACTGAGTCAGTTACATGCCTTGTATGCGCAATTGCAAGCCACTACAGAGGGTATCGATACCTTGTCGGTAGGGATGAGCAACGACATGGCGCTGGCGATAGCACATGGTTCAACCATGGTCAGAATCGGCACAGCCATTTTTGGCTCGCGCAGCTAGTCGGCCGCATCCATAATTTAACTTCAACAGAATTGTCAGGAGACGCATGCAACATCGTAAACTCGCCTTCATTGGTGCAGGCAACATGACTCGCAGTATCATTGCAGGACTGGTCGCATCAGGCTACCCAGCCGATCACATTATGGCCAGCAACCGCTCGCGCCCGAAGCTCGACGCGCTGGCTGCCGATTACGGTATCCAGGTCACTCAATCGAACGGAGTAGCCTGTGAGTTCGCCGACGCGATTGTGCTGTCAGTAAAGCCACAAATGATGGAAGACGTATGTGCCGCGTTGCAACAGGATACGGATTTATCCGGCAAGCTTTATATCTCGATTGCGGCCGGCTTGCCGGTTGAGCGCCTGCAACAAATGCTCGGCGCTGAATACCCGGTGGTACGCGTCATGCCTAACACGCCGAGTTTGTTGGGACAGGGTATGTCTGGTCTGTACGCAGACTCGTCGGTAAATGACGACGACAGAAACTACGTCGACGGCGTGATGTCAGCTGTTGGCAAAACGCTTTGGGTGACGGAAGAAGACGGCATTAACGGTGTCATCGCAGCAGCGGGCAGTAGCCCGGCGTATTTCTTCTTGTTCCTGCAAGCCATGCAGGAAGAGAGTATGCGTATGGGCTTTAGCGAAGACGACGCCAGACTACTCGTGCAGCAAGCCATGCTGGGTGCAGCTCAGATGGTATGCGAAAATCCGGATTTGATGCTAAGTGAATTACGTGCACAGGTCACGTCTAAAGGCGGCACCACGGCTGCCGCTATTCAGTCATTCATCGATAGCGATATTTCCGGTATTGTGTCAAAAGCAATGCAATCGGCGGTAGCCCGTGCCGACGAAATGGCCAAATCTCTTTAATTGACAGGAACGCAACATGAACGCAACGGTGTTTTTGATCAGCACTATTTTTAATTTGTACCTGATGGTGGTGTTACTGCGATTTTGGTTGCAGCTCAGCAAAGCTGACTTCTACAACCCAATGAGTCAATTCGTGGTAAAAGCCACACACCCTATCATTGGCCCCATGCGAAGAGTTATACCGTCTATTGGTGCAATAGATGTTGCCACCCTGGTGTTAGCATTGATTGTTGCAATGGGTAAGTACCTGGCACTGAGTTTACTGCTGGGCGGCAACATCAATCCCATTGGCATGATCATTATCGGCGCGCTGTCAGTACTAAAAGAATTCCTGACACTGGTATTCTGGGTACTCATTTTGCGAGCAATACTGAGTTGGGTGTCACAAGGTAGTAGCCCGGTAGAGTATGTATTACAACAGTTAACCGAGCCATTCCTGGCCCCAATCCGACGCATCCTGCCCCCAATGGGCGGCCTGGATCTATCGGTGTTAGTGGCAATTATTGGCCTCAAGTTCATCGAACTGTTGCTGGCCGACTTCTTACCCTATTACTAGAGAGGTCATTCATGCTAAGTCGAATGGGTCGTCACATCGGATTATGGCTTTGCCTGGCCACCGCACTGGTGTCTTTTGGCTCGGCCGCCGAGCAGAAAATGCAGCTAGGCGAATGGGATGTGCATTACATTGTGGTTAACTCTACATTCTTCAGCCCTGAAATCGCGCGGGAATACGGTATTGTGCGCAGTAAGTACAATGCATTAGTGAATATTTCGGTACTCGAAACCGACACCCAAAAAGCGCAGATTGTTGGCATTGAAGGGAGCGCAACCAACTTATTGGGCACGGAAAAAGCGCTGACCTTTAAACGCGTTCAGGAAGGCGAAGCCATCTATTACCTGGCGGTATTGCCCTTTCGCGATCAGGAAACATACCGGTTTGCGATTCGCATCCAACGCGGAAATGACAGTCAGACACTGAAGTTTCAGCAAAAAATGTACGTCGATTAAATCAACGATGCCAAACGTAAATAGGGGTGCCGATACTGAACAAAATCGCACCCATTTATTGTGACTGCCCGCTGCTCAGAAAATCCCAGACGACTCAACAACCGGCTTTTCGGCCTGCTAACCGGTAACACAATCAGCATACTCCCATCACCCAATTCCTTCAGAGCATGTGCAAGCACTCGTCTAATCAACGATAAGCCTGCGCCCATGGCTTGTCTGTGTACAACCAAGACAAACTCACGTTCGCTATCAAGTTCCTGGCACCCACCCCAGCCAATAAACGCATTGTCCCGTTCGATTCGCCAGGTGCCATATCCGTGTTGTTGCCAGTGTAATAGCGACTGCGCAATCCACTGCTGAACAAATTCTACTGAAAACGAGCCCGCCGCTGTGGCAAGCGGTAAGTGCCGACGAATAGACGCATCATTGAGCAAACGATAGACATCATCTGTGTCCTGGGCTGAAAATTTACGAAAGGTCAGGTTCATTGGTGCTCCATTGGCAATAACCCAATAGACCGGAGTAGTAGTGCATTCATTCCCAAGTAGCATACTTTTTCGGGTCGTACGTGACTATAGTATTTACAAGCCATTAACACGCCAGCACGGAAGCACACTATGAAAAAAACACTGATTGTGGTTTGTACTCTGTTTACCTTTGGGGCAACGGCAGGCACAGAGGACTCCGGCAACGAACTCAGCTATGAACACTTTGTTCACAGCGATAAACCCATCAAGTGTTTGTATGGCTATGCGGCCGAAAAAGTAGGTGATCACGATGCTGCCATTGCCATATTTGAAGACTGTATCGCACGATGGGAAAGTGTGTATGCCATGATCTGGCTGGCGCAAATTTACGATACCGGTATCGGCGTCCCGCAGAACTTGGAAAAAGCAGCCGCCTTGCTTAAACGCGGCGCGCATACCCAAGATGAGGCCGGCTATTCTTCTCTTGCTAAGTATCACTACGGCATTCTTTTGCTCGAAGGTCGTGGCGTTCCTGTCAATAAACAAGCCGGCATTGAGTGGCTACAACGCGCTGCTGACGAGGGTGTCGACGAAGCAAAAGACTACTTACAATCTATGCCTTAAACCTCAAACGCTATAAACCGCATTATTTTCGCTATAAAGCGGGTTTGTCGTTCGCGCTAATTTTTCTATACTGCCTGACGTTAAATACAAATAATAACGAGGGTGGAATCCACTTTGAAAACGCTAACGACAACATTTTTGCTCGGTCTGACTGCCAGTCTGACGCTCACCGCGTGTAGTCAGACTACGCCAGCAGACACGGCCCCCGCCTCCCCAACCCTGTCACTGGAACGTATTTATCAGGACAGAGAATTCAAAAGCGAGCGCGCGCCTTACTTCAGATGGCTCGATGACGGAACGGGCTACACCGTTTTGGAAGCACGAGATAAAGATAATACTGACACTGAGAACGGTGTTACTGGCAATGACATCGTATTTTATCAGCCCGATGGTGAAGGCAGAAAAGTACTGGTAACCGTAGAACAGTTAACGCCCGCTGGTACTCAGGAAGCGCTAAGTATTGAAGACTATAAATGGTCTTCTGACGGTAACTGGGCACTGATTTTCACCAACGGACAAAAAGTCTGGCGCCACCGTACCCGGGGCGATTACTGGGTGTTAAACCTAAAAACGAACAAGCTGTACCAACTGGGTGGTGAACAGCCGCCTGCCACCAGTCTGATGTTCGCTAAATTCAGTCCCGACAGCCAGAAAGTAGCGTATGTCAGAGACAACAATATATATGTGGAAACGCTCGGTAATCCAGCGGTAACCGCGTTAACCACTGACGGTAGCGATACCATCATTAACGGCAACTTCGATTGGGTATACGAAGAAGAATTCAGCATTACTGACGGTTTCCGCTGGAGCCCGGACAGCCAGAACATTGCCTACTGGCAGTTGGACGCGTCTGGGGTGAAATACTTCACCATGATCAACAACACCGATTCACTGTACCCTACGCTCACACAATTCCCTTACCCAAAAGCCGGTGAGCAGAACTCGGCGGTAAAAGTGGGCGTTGTCACGTTAGCGACCCAACAAACCCAATGGGCTGAACTCCCCGGTGATAACCGCGATCGCTACGTGCCGCGCATTAGCTGGGCAGGCACCAGTGAAGCACTGCTGATTCAGGATGTAAACCGCCCGCAAAACACCAACACTCTGCGTTTATTTAACTGGAAAACGAATACGCTGAAGACCATTTACACCGACAAAGACGATGCCTTTTTAGAATGGTATTACGCTGCGGAGTGGGAAGAAGATGGCAGCCACTTTATCTGGCACAGTGAACGGGATGGCTGGCGTCACCTTTACCGTATATCCCGAGACGGCAGCGACATTGTTGATCTCACACCAGGAGACTACGACATTGTCGATTTGATCACGCTGAACGAAGCCACTAACAGTTTTTACTTTACCGCAGCACCTGAGCATCCTGAGCAGCGCTTCCTGTTCAAAGGGTCATTGGATGGCAGTCAGCCTGTAGCGCGTGTGACACCCGCCTCATTTGCAGGGAACAACAGCTATTACATGTCAAAAGATGCCAGCTATGCCATGCATACACACAGCCGGTTTAATCAACCGCCGGCCAGTCAAATCATCAGGACCGACGGCCATGCAACGATCACTCAGCTCACCACAAACGATGCGTTAAACGCGCAACTGGCCAACGAAATATTGCCCTCGCACGAATTCTTCTCGGTTGAAGCCCGCGATGGCGTAGAGCTTGATGGCTGGATCATGTTCCCTGCTGATATGGACCCCAACAAAAAATATCCGATCATCTTTTATGTTTACGGCGAGCCATGGGGCTCAACGGTACAGGACAGATGGGGCGGAAACAGTTATTTGTGGAACAGCATGATGACCCAAAAAGGCTTTATCATGGCGTCGGTAGATAACCGCGGTACTCGCGCTCCCAAAGGCCGTGACTGGCGTAAATCCATCTACAAAAAAATTGGGAGTGTAACCGTTCGCGACCAGGCCGATGCACTGGACGCAATGGCAGCACGCTGGTCGCAAATCGACACCAGCCGCGTCGGTGTGTGGGGACATTCAGGTGGCGGTAGCTCCACGTTGAATCTGTTGTTCAGACACGGTGATAAGTTCCACGTTGGCGTTGCTCAGGCACCGGTTGCTGACATTCGTTACTACGATACCATTTATCAGGAACGCTACTCCGGCAACCCGAATACCGATCCGGACAGCTATACGCAAACCTCGCCTGTCACCTTCGCCAAAGACTTGCAGGGCAACCTGTTACTGGTACACGGCACGGGCGACGACAACGTGCACTATCAGGGGACTGAAGCCCTGATCAACGAGTTAGTTGAGCACAACAAACAATTCGAATTTATGTCTTATCCGAATAGAAGCCACAGTATTCGCGAAGGCAAAGGCACTACCTTGCATTTGCAAACCATGAAAACGAATTACTTTTTGGAACACCTTAAGCCATAAACAGGCGCCGGTACCCAAAAACAAAACAGGCCGCTTGTAGCGGCCTGTTTTTTTACCTGGGCTTATTGTTCTACGCTTGCTCTTCACGCAGGAAGACCAACTCGGTTTCCGTGCTCTGTTCTTCACTGAAATAATAACCGGCAGTGTCAAATGCCTTTAAGCCTGCAACGTCTTCCACTTTGTTCTGCAGAATGTAACGAGCCATCAGACCACGTGCTTTCTTAGCAAAAAAGCTGATAATTTTGTACTGGCCGTTTTTCTTGTCTTTAAATACCGGGGTAATAATCATGCCGTCCACTTGCTTGGGCTTAACCGATTTAAAATATTCGTTGGAAGCAAGGTTCACCAACACGTTGTCACCTTGCGCAGCCAGTGCTTTATTTATTTCGGTAGTGACTGTGTCACCCCAGTACTCATACAAATTTTTACCGCGGGAATTAGCCAGCTTGGTGCCCATTTCCAGACGATAGGCCTGCATCAGATCCAATGGACGCAATACGCCATAAAGGCCTGACAAAATGCGTAAATGTTGTTGCGCATAGGCGATATCATCTTCTGACAGAGATTGTGCATCCAGCCCCGTATACACATCACCATTAAAGGCAAACAGCGCCTGACGGGCGTTGTCGGGGGTGAAAGGTGTACTGAATTCAGCAAAACGGTTGGCATTCAGGGTCGCCAGTTTGTCGCTGATTTTCATCAGTGACGACAAATCGGCCGGTGTCAGCGCCTTACACTCTTGCGCCAGCGTGTCCGCATCGCCCAGCAACGACGGCTGGGTATACTCAGATACCGGTACCTGAGTGTCAAAATCGAGATTTTTCGCAGGGGATACTACAACTAACATGATAACTCCTTAGATTTGCTGCAAAGTATATCACTGTTGTGGCGATTTTTGGGGCGGTAAAACCGATTGAACGGTTCAACTTTTCCGGTTAACGAAAACCGTACGGCGATTGTTAAAAATTGACATATCTGACCGCCGCCAAAGAGGTTAAACAATCCCTCAGATTGTTATACACTAATCGGCAAACACACCATTATAAGTCAACGATGACGCCCTACAGTAGGCTATTACAGGCGTTAGCACTGTAAAGTTGATTACTGCATTATCACATTCAGGATTAAGAACATCATGAGCAATCAGTTAGCATCACTTCGTAAAATTACTACCGTTGTTGCCGACACGGGCGACATTGAAGCCATTAAAAAATACCAGCCAGTCGACGCAACGACTAACCCGTCACTACTGCTTAAAGCTGCAGGTATGCCGCAGTACGCCAGTCTGATTGATGACGCAGTGGCATGGGCCGCAGAACAGTCAAGCGATCCGGCACAGCAACTAACCGACGCAGCAGACAAGCTGGCCGTGTCGATTGGTAAAGAAATCTCTGCCACTATCCCGGGCCGCATCTCTACTGAAGTCGACGCGCGTTTGTCCTTCGACACCGAAGCCACCATTGCCAAAGCTGAGCGTTTGGTTCAGTTGTACGCTGACGCTGGCATCGACAAGTCGCGCATCCTTATCAAGATCGCGTCGACCTGGGAAGGGATCAAAGCTGCAGAAGTACTGGAAAAGCAAGGCGTGAACTGTAACCTGACACTGCTATTCAGCTTTGCCCAGGCCCGTGCCTGCGCCGAAGCCGGCGTTTTCCTGATTTCACCGTTTGTTGGCCGTATTCTTGACTGGTACAAGAAGAGCACTGGCAAAGACAGCTACGAAGCCAGCGAAGATCCAGGCGTGGTCTCAGTAACCAATATCTATAACTTCTACAAAGCCAACGGCTATAACACCATTGTCATGGGCGCGAGCTTCCGTAACACCGGTGAAATTCTGGAACTGGCAGGCTGTGACCGTCTGACAATCAGCCCTAACCTGCTGGAAGAACTGGCAAACACCGACGGAGAAGTAGAAGCCAAGCTGGTAGATAACGGTGCCACTGAAGCGCCAGGCGAACGTCTGGATGAGTCAGGTTTCCGCTGGGAAATGAACGAAGATGCCATGGCAACAGAAAAGCTGGCAGAAGGTATTCGCAACTTTGCCGCTGATCAGGACAAGCTGGAAACAATGTTGAAAGACAAGCTTGCTAATTTGTAATACAATATTAACATTGTTTCACACTTTATCGATTCAAAGGAACAGAGTATGACAACCCTTACTCAATCAGCCCCATGGCAAACACTATCGAGCCTGGCTGAGTCAGTAAAAAGCGCGCACATGCGTGACTGGTTTGCCGACGATGCACAACGTGCAGAACGTCTGCAGGCCAGCGCTTGTGGCATCTTTCTAGACTATTCGAAAAACCGTGTTACCGACGATGTACTAACTGCATTATTTGATTTGGCAGGCGCACAAGGCGTCGACGCGCAGAAAGCCGCCATGTTTAACGGTGAGATCATCAATACCACTGAAGGTCGCGCCGTACTGCATACCGCACTGCGTAATTTCTCAGGTAATCCGGTTATGGTTGACGGCAAAGACGTCATGCCAGAAGTCCTGGCTACACTGGATAAAATCCAGGCGTTTACGCACAGCATTCATTCTGGTGAGCACAAAGGTTACACAGGTAAAGCCATTAAACATATTGTGGCAATCGGTATTGGCGGCTCGTTCCTGGGCCCGAAGATCATGACCGAAGCACTGAAGCCGTATCGCACTGATGCCGTTAAGGTGCACTTTGTTGCAAACGTGGATGGCTGCCACATTCACGATGTGCTGAGTGAGCGTGACCACGAAGACACTCTGATTGTCATGTCTTCCAAGTCATTCTCTACTCAGGAAACACTGCAAAACACGCTGACTGCAAAAGCCTGGTTCCTGAAACAAGGCGGTACGCAGGAAGACATTGCCAAGCACTTCGTTGCGGTTTCATCCAACGTAAAAGCTGCCACTGAGTTTGGTATTGCCGAAGAAAACATCTTCCCTATGTGGGACTGGGTAGGCGGCCGTTATTCATTGTGGTCTGCTATCGGATTACCTATTTCTCTGGCGCTGGGCTTTGATAATTTCAAAGGCCTGCTCGAAGGTGCATATGCTATGGACGAGCACTTCAAAACCGCGCCCAAAGAGCAGAATCTGCCAGTCTTACTGGCCGTTTTAGGTGTATGGTATCGCAACTTTTTCGATGCCCAGTCTCAGGTATTGCTGCCTTACTATCACTACCTGCGCGGCTTACCTGCCTATGTGCAGCAGTTGGACATGGAAAGCAACGGTAAGTTGGTAACACAAGCCGGCGAAGCCATTGACTATGAAACAGGCCCTATTATCTGGGGTAGTGAAGGCACCAATGGTCAGCACAGTTTCCACCAGTTAATCCACCAGGGCCATGGCGTTATTCCGGTAGACTTCCTGATGCCACTGAACGTGCCTAACCAGGACGATACCCACCACGCCATGCTGGCATCTAACTGCTTTGGTCAGGCGCAGGCACTGATGCAGGGTAAAACCTTTGAAGACTGCTATGCAGACCTCAATGGCAAAGGCCTGGATGATGCCGAACAGACGCGTCTTGCCCAGCACAAAACCATGCCGGGAAATAAGCCAAGCAACACGATTTTGTTCGAAAAACTGGATCCGTTCACACTTGGCGCGTTGGTTGCAATGTATGAACATAAGGTGTTCGTACAAGGTGTTATCTGGCAGCTTAATTCCTTCGACCAATGGGGTGTGGAATTAGGAAAAGTTCTGGGAAATCAAGTGTTAGCAGGTATCCAGGGGGATGCAGACAGCGCAGACTTTGATAGCTCTACCCAGCAACTGATCAATCGCTTCAAACAGGCCAATGCACCAAAATAAACATTACTGGTCCAACTTGTACCAATAATGTGCAATTCATCCGGTTACCAGCCTTCACTTACGGGTAACCGGATACACTGAACACCACGGAATTGTCATCACAGCGTCATAAATTGTTAATTAAAAGTAAACAAAAGTATTTTAATTTAGCGATAGCTGTGGTACAAAAATTGTCAGGGGTCAAAAAAGACACACTGACAGTGTAGTTAGCGGTAATAACAAGGAGATCTCCGTGGATACTTCAGATCTATTTGCAATGCTTGATATAGACAGTTCTACTAAAACCAAAAGTAAAAAACGTAAGTGGAGAGAAATAGAAGCAATTAAAGACAGGTATCAGCTTGAGAAAGAATTGGCCGATATCGATATGAGTTTCGACCTTGCCTTAGAGGACAGCGCTCGCTAAATACCAGACAGCCACACGGTAAAAACCCTGTGGCTGTTTTGCTTTTAGTGCTTAGTTAGCCATTACACTTGCCAGTTTACGGGCGTTTTGCCTTGTTGACTAAGCAGTGTGTTGGTTTGACTGAAATGGCGACATCCCAGAAACCCCCGATGCGCAGACAGCGGAGACGGGTGTGGTGCATTCAATACGTAATGTTTTTGCGTGTCGATGTTCTGACCTTTTTTCTGGGCATGGCTTCCCCAAAGCAAAAAGACAACACCGTGTTGGGTATCGTTGACCGATTTAATCACAGCGTCGGTAAACGTCTCCCAGCCCCATTTCGCATGACTGTGCGCTTTGCCCTGCTCTACTGTTAGCACGGTATTGAGTAACAGTACGCCCTGCTCTGCCCACGCGGTCAAGTTACCGTGTTCAGGAATTTGAAAACCCTCAATGTCCTGCGCTAACTCTTTGTATATGTTCACCAGGGAAGGTGGCGTCTTCACACCGGACTGAACAGAAAAACACAAACCGTGCGCCTGTCCCGGACCGTGATAAGGATCCTGACCAAGAATGACGACCTTCACATTATCTAAAGGCGTCAGTGTAAATGCGTTAAATACTTCAGAAGCTGGCGGATAAATGGCTTTACCCGCCGCACGTTCAGCATCAATACGGGCCATTAGTTGCTGAAAGAAATCAGCGCGTTTTGCCGGCCCGAGTACCTCTTGCCACGCTGGCATTATTCGCCTTTTAACAGCGCAAACATATGCGCTTTCAACGCCTCATAGTCCGCAGGCAGTTCAGCTTCTAAACTTTCTTTGTTAGCGCAATCGGCAAGCGGTTGAGGCAGGCTTAGCGGCGTGCCCAGTACATTTTCAACCGTTTCACGGAATTTCGCAGGGTGTGCAGTACCCAGGAAAACACCGATTTCACCCGGCTCCAGGTCGTGACTCACTGCACGGTAAGCAATTGCTGCGTGCGGTTCGCTGGTATAGCCTTCCTTAAGCAACTGACGCATAGCTAACTGCGTGTATTCTTCGTCTACCGACTCACCGCGAATAACGCTTTTATCCAGATACCCGCGTTCAATCAGTGCTTCGATACGCGGCCAGTTGTTTGGCTGACTCACATCCATGGCGTTCGACATGGTCGCTACGGTTGCATTAGGTGCCCACTCACCGGTTTTCAGGTAACGCGGCACAGTGTCGTTCAGGTTAGTCGCAGCAATAAAGCGCTTAATAGGCAGACCCATGGTCTTGGCAATCATACCAGCAGTCAGGTTACCAAAATTTCCGCTTGGTACTGAAAATACCACCTGGTCGCGTTTTTCAGCAGGTAACTGTGCAACCGCCTCAAAGTAGTAACACACCTGCGCCAACAGACGGCTGATGTTAATTGAGTTTGCAGAGTTCAGGTGCAAACCTTCACGCACATCCGGATCGTCAAACGACTGCTTGACCAGCGCCTGACACGCATCAAAATCACTTTCAATGGCCACAGTATGAATATTGTCGCCAAGGGTGGTGAACAGCTTTTGCTGTAGTGGACTGATTTTGCCTTTCGGGAACAAAATCACTACGTTGATATTGTCCAGACCGTGGAAAGCATGTGCTACTGCAGCACCTGTGTCACCCGATGTGGCCGTTAATATTGTGATAGGGTTGCCGTCACTGATACGCGACAAGCACTGCGCCATAAAGCGGCCACCAAAATCTTTAAACGCCAGCGTTGGGCCGTGGAACAATTCCAGGCTGTAGACATTGTCAGTTACCTGAGCAACCGGTGCAGGGAAAGTAAACGCCGTGTTCACAATCTCAGCGACCATGTCCTCGCCTAGCTCGCTACCGATAAGTGACGACAGGATCTTAATTGAACGTTCTGCAAACGGCAGAGCCAGTAAGCCATCGATATCGTCTAACGCAGGAATTTCTGTTGGGAAAAACAATCCTTGATTGCGACCCAGGCCCTGCTTAACTGCTTGCGCAAATGACACCTGTTCACTTGCGTCTTTCAAATTTACCAATTGCACTGTAACTCTACCTTACTCTTGTTCCTGCTGAGAACCTGCACCCTGTGCAGGAATACGACACACGTGGCTAAAGCCATCTTCGTTCTGAATGTAATGTTCACTCAACCAGTTCGAAATATCATTGGCTTTGCGATAATCATCGCACACGGCAAATACCGTTGGGCCCGAACCAGAAATACCAAACGCCAGTGCGCCATTGCCCATACTATACGCGCGGGCTTCGTCAAATACCGGCAGCAGTGATTTGCGATAAGGCTCGGCAATCACATCCTGCATAACACTGGCAGCCAGCGCATAATCATCGTTGTATAACGCGTGTACGAAAATGCCCAGTTGACGCCCAAAGGTCAGGGTATCTGCCATAGGGACATCTTTAGGCAGAATATTACGCGCTGCAGATGTCGATACGCTGATACCAGAATAGCACACTACCCAATACCAGCTTTTCACTACCGGTAATGAGACAGTTACCTGGTCCTGCTGACCCGTCATTAACGTCATGCCTCCCAGATAACAAGGC